>CAZEFP010000163.1:4671-7207 GCA_964511565.1 uncultured Planctomycetaceae bacterium | reverse complement strand
CGGAGAAGGCGATCCAGTCCTCCTCGCTGAAGAGCCGCACCTCGCCGCCGCACTGCACGCAGAACGACTTCTCGATGCTCATGAGGTAGGAGACGTACTCGTCGCAGGCCGAGCACCACTTGCGGTCGTTCTGAAAGTCGGAGAGGAAGTCCATCGCACTGGATGGAGAGCACGCACCGTGCCATCCGTCTCCGGAGGACATGATTCCGACGCAATTGGTTCATCACGAGGGCTTTGTGGCTTCGTGCATCCCCACGGGATGCCGCGGGCCACGTCCACCAGAATCGACACGCGAGCGAGGCCTGGGACCGTGGACGGGCTCGATGGGTGTCCCGTGCCGGAGCACTCACGGTGCGCCGGTCGGCTGCCTGGAGCCACAGAGGGGGCTGCGTCCAGGAATCTGGACGTCCGGCCTCCGTGTCCACGGAACGCGACGGGGGTCAGGGGCTCCGGTCGAGGGACGCGCGCATGTCTGCGGCGGCTGCCAGGGTGGGTTCGAGGCGCAGGGCCCGGTCCAGGGACGCCCGTACCCCCGCGTCCTCGAGATGAGCGGTCGTGAGGGCCCAGGCAGCGGCGGCCCGCACCGTGGGGGATGGGTCGGCCTCGAGCGCGTCGACGAGGGCGTCCAGGCCGGCCTCCGAGGGGCGGTTGCCGAGGACGATGGCCGCGTTCCGGGCGAGCCCCTCCCGGCCTGGTCGGCGCAGGGGGGAGCCGCGCCACCGCTCCCGGTGGCCCGAGTCATCGGGTTCGGTGGCACCCTCGCTCAGCAGGTCCACGAGGGTCCCTGCCGGGCTCGCGCCTTCCTCGAACGCGGCGCGGGTGCCAAAGCGACCCGAGAGATCGGGGGCCTTGGAGCCCCACGGACAGACCTCCGAGCAGATGTCGCAGCCGAAGGCCCACTCGCCGGCCTGGCCGCGCAGCTCGTGGGAGATCAGGCTCCGGTGTTCGATCGTGTGGTAGCTGATGCACCTGTTCGCGTCGACCTTGCCAGGCTCGAGGATCGCATCCGTGGGGCACGCGTCGATACACGCGGTGCAGGTCCCGCACGAGGGAACCCGCGCCGGGGCAGGAGTTGGGCTGAGGTCGAGGTCGAGGATGAGCTCGCCGAGGAAGAACCAGGGGCCGAGGCGAACGTCCAGGAGGTTGGCGGCCTTCGAGGGCGCGCCGAG
This sequence comes from uncultured Planctomycetaceae bacterium, assembly GCA_964511565.1. Classification (GTDB taxonomy): domain Bacteria; phylum Planctomycetota; class UBA1135; order UBA1135; genus Saltatorellus. The sequence goes on along the minus strand of CAZEFP010000163.1, from coordinate 6,038 downwards.
ACCTCCCTCCGCCGCGTGGCTTCGCTCCAGCAGCGGCGTGGCGTCCACGAAGCCAGATCCGGGCGAGGCGAGCCCATCCCTGAGGAGGGCGCGCCGCAGTCGCCCGAGCATCTTGGAGATGACGTTGTGGTAGTCCCGTCCGGCGGCGTACCGCGCGACTCGCCCGCCGCCCGGCAGGTGAACGGCGGGCCGGGAGTGGCCAAGCCCAACAACCAGTAGCGACTTGCCTTCCGGCCACTGGGACCGAGGGTCCAGCGTGGCCGCCTGCCCCCGCTCGAGGTAGCCCATGGTCCCGTGGTGCTTCTCCTCGATCCACTCGGCGAACCTCGCGGCGTCGGGTGGGGGGCCAAAAGGAGCGATCCCGACCAGGTCGAAGCCGACCTCTCGGGCCTGCTCGAGGATCAGGTCCCGTCGACTCTCGGGCGATGTCGGTTTCGGGCCAGGGGGCATCGGTGGAGGCCGCGCGAGGGGCGGGCCGGGCACGATTGGAGCGAATCAGGGTTCGGATGCGGCGCCGCATGCGCTCAAAAAGGTGACCCGGCCCGGGACACGGCGCGGCCCCCTAAACCCTTACAAGGGCCTTGCTTGTCCACGAGCTCCCCCCGCGGAGTGTGCGGAATTGCCCGAGGCCCCACCTCGGGTAGCGAAACCGCGCAATTCCCACTCACTAGTCCCAATGTCCCCGCCTCTCCCCTGGGTCGCGTCCTCCTTACGGCGCGTGACTCTCGGGGCCGGAACGTCCTCACGCCCCGCTTCTCTTCCCTTCGGTGACCCCGCCGAGGGGTGTTTTGAGAAGCCCGGCGGATCCACGTGTTCCGCCCCTCAGGTTTCAAAACCCACGCTAGCCTCGAACTTCCCCGGGTCACCGCTGTGCGCTCCGCGCGCGCTCCGAGTCCACGACCCGTCGAGTCCCCCCGATCCATGCAGCCCCAGAACGTCCTCCACGCGAGCCCCCTTGCCGACGTCAACGGCAAGGACCGGCTGCGATCGAGGATCGAAGAGCTGGGGCGAGGCGAACTGGACGCCGCGGATCAGGCCCGCATCCAGGGCATCTTCGCGCAGCCAGAGCTCTCCAGTGAAGAGCTCCGGGACCACCTGAGCACCGCGCTCATGGACGGCTTCCGCAAGTCCAGCGGTCGAGCCGTCTTCGGTCTGCTCTACGAGCTGAATGCCGGCCACCTGATCGTGCAGGTGGCCGGGCGTCTCCGCAGGTACGGCAGCAAGGCTGACCCCGGTGACGTCCTCCAGGAGGTCTTCTTCAACGTCTTCCGCTATCCGCATCGGTTCGATGCCTCGAGGGCCGATGCCTTCCGCGTGTGGACCGCGATGATCGTGCGAAACACCGTGCTCAAGCACATGCGGTCCCG
>CAZEFP010000163.1:0-4661 GCA_964511565.1 uncultured Planctomycetaceae bacterium | reverse complement strand
CCCCTCGCCCGCCGCGCCCGAGAGCGCACCCTCGCTGGCGTGCGCATCCTGGACGAGGACGGCGTGGTCATCGCCACCAGCGGCGATCAGTTGGGCGAGGACCTCTCGGACCAGCCGGTGGACGGCGCCCACACCCCGCTCTCTGGCGTCCTCGACACGGAGGCCTCGGAGGAGTGCTCGAGGGCCTTCATCGTCTATCTGCAGCTGTACATGCAGTTCTATTCGATGCTCTCCGACCGCGAGCGTCGGGCGCTTCACCTCGTCGAGGTGGACGGTGTGAGCTACCGGGAGGCCGCCGAGGACCTCGGGATCAAGCTGGAGAACCTGAAGATGGTGATCTTCCGGGCTCGTCGGAAGATCCACAAAGCCATGCGGCGAGTCTTCGAAGGGCTCACGCCTGACTGTCGGCCGGCGCGCGTCGGCCGTACCAAGGGGCCGACCCCGGCATCGGGACCTCGATCCTCATCCTGCGACATACCGGACTCACCTGACGCAACCTGAAATCCTGCAGGGGGCTGGGGCTCTTCGGCCTGCTCCCTGGCGACGACCCCACCGCGAACCCCCTCCAAAGCCTGTAGCCCCGACTCCTACCCGAGCTATCCCGGACGGCGAACCGACCGATGACCTTCCACGACCAACCCGATCATGGCCCCCAAGGGGCCTCCTCCTCCTGGAGCTCCGACGACGCCACGGCGTGGTTCGAGGGCAAGGGGTGGAGCGAGGGGCTGAGCGAGCACCAGGCGGCGCTTCAACAGGACCTCTCGTGCCTCGTGGACGGCGAGTTGGACGAGGCCTCCGCTGCGCACGCCATGGTTCTGTTGGAGGAGTCGAGCGAGGCACAGTCCTTCTTCGAGGACGTGCGTAAGTTCGCCCGCTTCCACCGGGACCTCTCCGACCCCGAGCGGCTCGAGGCGAGGGTGGCCATGCTCGGTGCGGTGGAGATGGCCCGGGCCGCCGAGGACATCGACCTCGCTCACAGGTTGGCCACGATCTTCTACCAGCTGGGTAAGGCGTACTCCCTCGCGGCCTTCGAGCCGGACCGTTTCAGGGAGCGGGTCTTCGAGGCGACGGTGCCGGTCGAGGAGACGCGCAATCGAGGCCGAGGCTTCGTGGACGGCGTGGTCTCCTCCGGGCGCCGCGCCGCTGATGAGGGCGCCGCGACCGCCGGACGCGGGATCGACTGGCGACACGCTCGGCACATGCTGAATGGACGCCTCGAGCGGATCGCTGATCCCGCCGAGAAGGGTCGACGTCTCCTCGGCCAGGCCATCGAGATCGACCCGAGCCACGAGGAGGCGCGGATCTACCTCGCCTACGTCTACGGCCGGGAGGGGCACACCCTCCGCGCAGCCAACCTGTTCCGAGAGGTGTTCGACACCGCGATCTCGGAGGTCAGCCGCGGGCACGCAGCGATCCAGCTCGGTCGCCTCTACTACGGCGAGGAGGACTACCGCACCGCAGCGGTCTTCTTCCGGTGGCTGTCGGTCGCTGGCCTGACCCGCTCCGACTCACGCTTCGCCCCGGCGTTGTTCAACCTCGGCTGCGCCGAGGTCGCCCGCGGGCGCGAGGACGCTGCGCTCGCCGCTTTCAGGCGCCTGTTGGATGATCACCTCGGCTGCGGGGGCGAGGCGGCAGACATCGCGAGCCTCTTCCTCGAGAACGAGGACTTCAGGACGCTCATCGAGTCCCGGGCGGGGCTGACGCGGCGACTCATGGAGAGCCTGCCCGAACTATTCGAACCGGGAACGGGAACTGGAGAATCCCACGCCCCGTCCACAAGCCACTGAACCCCAGTGGGGATCCCGGCGCATGCCGGCGTTTCACACCCAGAACCATGACTTCTCACACGACAACTCAAGCCAAGGCTCATCGCCTGAGCCACAGGTTGCCAACCCTTCTGCTCGCAGCGCTTCTTGCCACATCGGTCGCCACCGTCGTCGCGGAAGGCGGAGTCGGAGGCGACTCTTCGGGAGGGGATCCCACGGTCGGAACGCTCCCGATGACGGGCGGGGAAGGGATCGACTTCGATCAAACCGTGACCCTGCGTGGGTCGACGGAGCTCATCCGTGCCGCCATCCTCGCGGCCGACGGAGACGGTGGGGTCGAGGTCATCGATCTCGGCGCCGGGACCTCGTGGGTGCGCTTCTACGGCGACATCACCCTGGACCTGGACCTCGCCTCAGTGTCCGGACTCGAGCTTGGAGTCTTCGGTGGGTTCGAAGGTGGTGGCACGGCCTTCGCCATCGAGTCCTCGGGCAGCATTGGTTCGCCCTTCGGGCTGGAGAGCGGGTACACCCTCGACCTGGACGTCGCGCGCCTGCTGAGCGAGGGGCTCGTCTACGATGCCCTCGCGATCCACGCCTTCCATCGTTGCGGTCGCCGGACCACGACGGAGCTCAAGCTCGACTCGACAGGCCGGGTCCTCCAGGTACGACAGAAGCTCTGAGCCCGCTGGAGTGGCCCGGGGCTCTGCCTCGCCAGCCAAGTCCACGGAGCGGAGCCGCCTCCCCTGGCGGCTCCGCTTCTTTCGTTCGTGGCTGCGCGGTAGGTTGTCGGCATGACGGCAAGCTCTCCGACCATCCTCGCCATCGACGCGGGTACGACCGGCATCCACGCCCTCGCCTTCGACCGGGAGCTCCTCCCCGTGGCGAGCGCCTACGAGGAGTTTCCACAGCACTTCCCGTTCCCTGGCGGGGTGGAGCACGATGCCCGCGAGATACTCGCCGCGGTGGACCGCGTGGTGGGCCAGGTGGTCACAAGGGTTGGCACACCCGTCGCCATCGGCATCACGAACCAGCGGGAGACGGTCTTCGCAGTGGACTCCACGACGGGGGAGGCCCTCTCGCGGGGGATCGTCTGGCAGGACCGCCGCACCGCCGATCGCTGCCGGGAGCTGCAGGCCGCGGGCCACGAGGGGCTCGTCCGGGAGCGCACGGGGCTTGTCCTGGACCCTTATTTCTCCGCGTCGAAGATGGAGTGGATGCTTCGAGAGGACGCGACCGTGAAGGCCGCCGCCGACCGCGGCTGCCTGCGCTTCGTCACGGTGGACGCGCTCATCACCTCGCACCTGACGGGTGGAGCGCGGACCGCGACCGACCCGACGAACGCCTCGAGGACCATGCTCTTCGACATCGAGCGGCGGGACTACTGCGACGACATGCTCGACCTGTTCGGCCTCGAGCGCTCCATGCTCGCCGAGGTGGTGAGTAGCGCGGGGGACTTCGGATGCGCTGAGATGGGGGGTGTCGCGGTGCCGATCCGCGGCGTCCTCGGGGATCAACAGGCGGCGCTCTTCGGCCAGGGCTGTTGGGGAGCAGGCTCCTCCAAGATCACGTACGGCACCGGGTGCTTCTTGCTCCTCAACACCGGGCAGCAGAGGGCTCGCTCGACCGCCGGGTTGCTGACGACCCTCGCCGCCGACGAGTCGGGAGCCCCGTGCTTCGCGCTCGAGGGAAGCGCCTTCGCGGGCGGCTCGGTCGTCCAGTGGTTGAGAGACGGGCTGGGCGTCATCGACGAGGCCGCCGAGTCCTGCGACCTCGCGCGGTCGGTGGAGGACACGGGCGGCGTCGTGATGGTCCCCGCCTTTGCCGGGCTGGGTGCGCCCCATTGGGATCCCGATGCGAGGGCGGCCATCCTCGGCATGACGCGTGGGACCACCCGCGCTCACATCGTCCGTGCCGGGCTCGACGCCATCGCCTTCCAGTGCGCGGATCTGGTCGAGGCCCTTCGCGCGGACGCCGGGTTGCCCGTGAGCCGCATCCTCGCTGACGGCGGGGCGGCGGCGAACGACCACCTCATGCAGCGTCAAGCGGACCTGGCCAGGGCGACCGTGGAGCGCTCCGACGAGCTCCAGACCACGGCACGCGGGGCGGCCGCGATCGCGGGCATCGGCGCCGGCTGGCTCGAGGATCCGCCTCGCTGCTCCGCCTTCTCCCGCGGCCGCTCCTCGTTCGAGCCCAGCCTCTCCTCCGAGCAGTGGGAGGCGGAGTCGGGGGCATGGAGGGCGGCAGTGGCGCGGGTGCTGACCCGCTCCTGAGGCTCGCTGGGTCCCCTTCAGGGGGCCTCCAGAGCGCGGATTCCAGATCCGAGACGATTCGGCTGCAGCGGGCCCCGGATCGTCCGAGAACCGGGTGTGGACCGTGTTCCCGACATCCGAAGGACGGCCGATGTGCCGGCCACCCGCCCCATGGACCGCCGCCCGGGTGCCCCCGAGTCGCGGACTGGCGAAGCCTCCAAGCAGGGCGTCGCCGGGCAACCCGAGGCGGATCGAAGCGGCGAATCGCGCGCGGATGCTGCGCTCGAGCGGGCCTCGCGGGCCCTCAGCGCCCTCGATCCGGAAGCGGACGGAGAGGTCGGGACACGGCTGCAGGAACTGCGTGAAGCTCTGGCCCGGGGGGCTGCCGAGGGCAACCCCCGGGCGGAGCGGCTCCTCTCGAGCCTCGAGGCCATGGCCTTCAAGCCCGGCCGCGACGGCGGAGCCGAGCTCGCGGCCCTGAATCGTATGTCCCATGTGGCGCGGCAGCTCGCGCTGCTCGCCAGCGCTGCGATCACGGGGGTGGACTCGTTGGAGGCGGCGAAGCAAGCGCTGCTCGACGCGCTCCTCTCCGCCGCCGGACTGGGACCGGGGACCTCGGGCGGGCGGGCGCTCTCGACCACCATGG
>CAZEFP010000162.1:0-7238 GCA_964511565.1 uncultured Planctomycetaceae bacterium | reverse complement strand
AAAGCCACTGGAAGCCGACCGGGGCGCTCATGTCGGCGAGGGCTGCGGCGCCCACGAGCGAAGCAAGGAGGATCATCCGTCCAGCTCCCCGACGCCCGTGTTCCACTCGAAGAAGCGCAGGACCCGGATCTGCTTCTCGCCTCCCTCGCGGGAGTACCGCACGAGGGAGATGACGTAGAGGTCGAGCAGGACGAACGAGGTCCGGGAGCGGTCCGCGGTGGCGGTGTAGGTCGTGAGGATCGGCACCGACGCGCGGGTCACGCGGCGCCCCTCGTCCAGGAGCTTGACCGACCGGGATCGGCGCGCGCCGTCCTCGCTCTCGGTGGTGAGGGAGACCTCGGTGCCCGGCGCCATGGCCACGAGCCGGCGGACCAGCCCGCGCCCGGACACGATGGGTTCCCCGTCGAGGGCGACGACCCGGGTCCCCACGGGCAGGCCGCGCAAGGGGCCCTTGGGGTTGCTCGACACGAGGACCGCGCCCGCCGACGTGCCCCAGGCCCCGAGGGAGCGAGCGGTGTCCATGACGAACAACGCCTCCGCGGGGGCCGCGGCGCTGGCGCCGGCCTCGAGGGCGACCTCGACGGCGAAGACGGTGTCGCCGCGCTGGACACGGAGGGTCGCGGGGGTCTCCGCCTCGAGGGCCTCGAGCAGAGCCGTGAGGTCCTCTGGGACGGCCAGCTCGGTGCCGTTGAAGTCGAGCAGGACATCGTCGGTCTTGATCCCCGCGGCCGCGGCCGGGGACCGCTCCGTGACCGCGTGCACACGCACGCCGGGATCGAAGGAGAGGCTCTCCAGGGAGCCGCTGTCGTTCTCGCGCACCTCGACCCCGAGGAAGGCCGAGGCGCCGGCCTGGGGGATCGCCCACTCGAGGGTCTCGGGCAGGGGGTCCGGGATCGTCCGTTCCGGCGCGTACTGGCAGGAGGCGCCGGCGGCGAGGAGGCAGAGGGAGAGCGCGGCGCGCAGGCGCGCATGGGAGGAGAGAGCCATCAGGGGCGATGGTGAGGATTGAGAGGTCCTGGTTCCAGCGCCACGCCGCTTCTACGTCGTCGCTCCTCAGTTATCCGGGCGACCGGACCCGCGGCGCGGCTCCATCGCCGAATCCGAGGGGACCGAAGGTCCGCCCCGGGGCCTCTCAGAGGGGGCGGCGCCGCACGGCCAGGGCCGCCAGCAGGACGAAGGCGAGCCCCTCGAGGGGCGCGAGGATGAGCCCCATGTTGTGGATCGCCGGGGGGAGCCCCGCGTCGGAGTACCCGCCGGCGAACTTCACCATCTCGAACATCGCAGAGGCGTCGGCGAAGGTGGGGGCGTGGGAGGCAAAGACCCACCAGCTGGCCGCGCCGAAGTCGTCCTTGAACACGTCCCACACCAGGAGGGTGGCGAGCGATCCCGCGAGGGCGAGGACGGGCCCCTTCGCCAGGCTCGAGATCAGGAGCCCGAAGGCGTGGATGGCCATCAGCCCGAGGCAGCACACGAGCAGCGCGCGCCGGAGCTCGGTCATGACCTCATCGGCGGTGAAGATCGGGTAGTCGTCCTGCACCAGGTCTCCGAAGTCCCCGCCCGCGGCGGTTGTGGCGAGGAGCGCGGTCAGGCCTGCGAGTGCCACCATCCCAAGGACCAGGATGGGCCCGAGGAGGGCCCGGCCGACCACCGCTCCAGACCTGGAGGCGGAGCGGGTCACGGCGAGCCGGAGGACGCCGGTCTCCCGGTCTCCTGCGATGGAGCGGGCTCCCTGCACGAGGAGCAGCGCGGTGGCGAGCATCATCCCGGCTCGCCAACCACTCACGAGCATGGCCCAGCCCGTGCCTTCGCTGAGGCCGCTCGACGTCGCGCCGGAGCCCATGGCCTGGATGGCCTTCGCCCGCTCGGCGAAGGACGCCGCCCAGATCCGGAGCGCGGGGACCGCGATGATCATGAGCGCGCCGACCCACGCCGCCCGGGAGGCGAGCATGCGCATGAACTCGGCGCGAAGGACCCGGAGGGCGCCGCTCATCGGGACCCTCCTGCCGCGGCGCGGCGCTCCTCGACGAGGGCCTCGAAGGAGGCCTGCAGGCCCATCCGGGCCGCGGTGAAGTGGTGGAGTCCGGCCCCGGTGTCGGCGAGTCGAGGCAGCAGCTCCTCGCCCCCGATCCCGGGGGCCTCGAGGAGCAGCGTCCCCTCGCCGACGGGGCCGGGCTTGAGGGTCCAGCCTGCGTCGAGGCCGCCCCGCAGGGCGTCTTCATCGCGCACGGCCACGGTCCAGGTGTCCTTCTGGCCGAGGTAGGCGTCGAGGGGAGCCTCGCGGATCACCTCGCCGTCGAGGATGACCGCCGCGTGGGTGAGGATCTCCTGCATCTCGTGCAGGCGGTGGCTGGAGAGCACGAGGGTCTGTCCGCCCTCCACCAGCTCCTCGAGGAGCTCGAGCATCCCGCGCACGCCCATGGGGTCGAGGCCGGAGAGGGGCTCATCGAGCACGACGAGCTCCGGCGTCCCCATGATCGCCCCGGCGATGGCGAGCCGCTTCTCCTGCCCCAGCGACAGGCCGCCGGCGCTGCGTCGCTCGAAGCCCTCGAGGCCCACGCGTCGCAGGGCGTCCTTCATGTCCCGGCCGCCGGCGTGGCCGCGAAGCCTCGACTGGTAGGCGAGGTTCTGCGCGATCGTGTGGCCCTTCAGCAGCGCGGGTACGTCGAAGACGCAGCCCACCTTGCCCCGGGTACGGTGGAGCGCGCTGGAGGGCACGCCCAGCACCTCGCAGGTCCCCGACGTGGGGGAGAGGAGGCCCAGGGCGCAGGACAGGGTGGTGGTCTTGCCGGAGCCGTTGGGCCCCAGCAGGCCATAGACCTGGCCGGGCCGGACGGTGAGGTCGACGCCCTTCACGGCCTCGGTCGCGCCGTAGCGCTTCCGCAGGCCGCGGACGCGCAGCGCGGCCTCCGCGTCCTCGCCGCTCAGGTCCGCGGCTGTTGCTTCTGTCTCGGTCCCCATGGGCGCCCCCTCGTGCGCGGGCGGGGCCACCCTACCCTTCGCCGGAGGGCGGATTCCACGCTGAAAGCGAGGAGCCGAGTTTGGCCCGATGCGGTGCAACCCCCTCGGGCAGCGCGGCTAGCGGGGAGCCTGCGCGGTCTCGCGCCGGCGGGACGTCTCGCCGTAGGAGGACGGCGGGGCGTCCGTCTCCTTCTCGCCGGGGACCCGGAAGGCCGCGGCGGCCTCGCTCTCCCACCAGGAACGCCACGCCTTGTTGGACGAGCCGGGCTTGCGGCCCGTGATCTTCCCGAGGGCACCGCGGATGGAGCGGAGCTCGGTCCGGACCTCCACCTCTTGCACGCCGATCACGCTCACGTCGAGGACGACGCCCTCGATCAGGGTGTTGACCACCGGGTCGGCGACGGAGGACCCCTGGGCCACCTCCACGTCGAAGTCCTGGACGTAGGCGCGCTGGGTGCCCACGAACAGGTGGGAACGGGACGGCCGGTATCCCGAGCCGCCGCCGGCCCGCGCCGTCAGGGTGTAGAGCCGGCCCATGAGCGGCTCCACGAAGGCGGCGTCGCGGCTTGCGCCGAGCGCCTCCACCGCGCGCAGGCGCAGGGGCCCGTTACTGGACTCCACCGCGCGGACCAGGGGGCCCGCCACCTCGTAGGCACCCACGTCGGAGATGGCCCGCGCCGCAGCCTCCCGCGCCAGGGGGGAGGGGTCGTACACGGCGTGGATCAGGAGCGGGCGCGGGTCCTCGCGGGGGAAGAGCCTGCCGGTGGCGAAGGCGGCGAAGGCGCGCCGGGACGGTCGCTTCCCGCGCAGCTCGGTGCGCAGGGTCTGCGCGAGGCTGGCGCGGTCCGTCGCCGTGACCAGCCGCTCCACGATGACCTCTCGCATGAGCAGGGACCGACCGGCTCCCAGATCCAGGAGCCGCTCGAGCTCGTCCCCGGCCCCACGGTCCGGGAGGCCTCCGAGGTAGCGGCCGGCGCGGGCCGCCGCGGTGCGTAGCTCGGCGTCGGTGGGGTGGAGCTCCAGGAGCTCATCGCAGAGCCCACAGGCCTCGGGGAAGAGGCCGAGATCCAGGGCGCCGTCCACCCGCTCCGCGGGCGACCGATCGCCGTCGGCGCGAAGGGCTTCGAGCCGCGCCAGCGCGTCGCGCTCGTCCATGGCCCCGACCACCGTCGCGGCGGGCACCGTGCGCCACCCGCTTCCCACCTTGACGCTCCAGTCGCCCTCGGGGGTGCGGCGGCTGGGGCCGCGCAGCACGCCGCCTCCCCTCAGCCGGAGCACCCGCTTCTCCGCGCGTTCCTTCGCTGGTGATGAGGGGGGCTCGTCCTGCACGGGGTCGAAGCCCAGGCCCGGAAGCGCGAGGCCCAGGGCCACCGTCAGCGAGAGGAAGAGAGGCTTCAGCATGGGCACGGCGCCTCCGTGGGGCGCGCAGGCCGCCTGGATGGGGGCGGCGGCCTCTCCTGTATAAGGCCCGGGAAGCGGCCGGTGACGGACCGCGCTCCAGATATCGCTTGGTCCTTCGGGACGTGCCACCCGGGGGCCGTCGGCGCGCCACAGCAGGGGGCCGTCGCGGCCCGTGGCATGGAGCGGCACGCCCCGCCGCGCGAGCTCAGCCGCGTACGCGGGGACGCCCCCGCTGACGACGGCGAGGGCCGGATCGAGCCGATCCAGGAGGCGCGAGAGGTGCCGTGTCCGGGAGCCGTGGTGGGGGAGGAGCAAGAGGTCCACTGGCCCCGGTTCCAGCCACGGGTCCTCCCCGCCGCCGTCGAGGATCGCCCTGAGCCCCGGCCCCTCCGCGTCACCGCACAGGACCGCCCGCGACTCGCCTCCATCCGGCGCTTGCCAGCGGAGGTCGAAGACGGCCGAGCCTTCGTTCGGATCCTCCATGCCCGACGCGATCGCCGCCACACGCAGGGGCGGATGATCGTCCCGGGGGAGTGCGCTGTCGAGCCAGACGATCCCGCGGCGGTGCCCCGGTCCCCGGCGGGCCCTCGCGTCCCTCGGCCCGTGGAAACCGTCCGAAGGCCAGCGGCCCATGACCCAGGGGAGAGCCCCGGCGTGGTCCTCGTGATCGTGGGACACCCCGACGCGGATCGTGCCCGTGTCCAGGGCGCGGAGCAGCGCGCCGACGCCCTCGTCCGCAACGGCGAGCCGATCGCGCGAGCCCGCGTCCAGGACCCAGGTGGGGGCGCGCGGCCCCCTGGCCACGACCGCGGTTCCGTTGCCCACGTCGAGGACGTGGAGCTCGAACGTGCGAGGAATGGGTCCTGGAGCACCCGGTCCGAGGGCGGGACCCGGCCAGGGGAAGAGCAAGAGCCCCAGACCGGCGCTGCCGAGGCCCGCGAGGCGCCGGCTGCGCGGTCGGTGGGGGCGGAGGCCGGCGAGGCCCAGGAGCCCGCAGGCGAGGAGCACCAGGGCCGCGGATCGCTCGGGGAGTGGGAGCGGGGTCCAGGGCAGTCGATCCACCCACTCGAGCCAGGCGACGAGACCCGCGGCCGCCCAGCCGGACAGGTGGTCGAGGGCCTCGATGGGGAGCACGAGCCGGAGCCAGCCGGCGATGACGAGGAGGGCGACGGGTGGCGTCGCGATCGGCGTGGCCAGGAGGCTCGCGGGGCTCCACTCCCCGAAGACGGCCCACACCACCGGCAGGGTCGCCAGGGAGGCGACGGCGCCCGCCGAGAGCGCGCCGAAGGAGAGGAGCCGGACCCGCTCCACGAGGGCGACCAGGAGCGCCGGCCGCGGCCAGCCCGTGGGTCCCACCGGCTTCAACCAGCGGCAGCCCTCCGGCTCGTCGTCCGGACCGCCGCCCAGGGCCCGGGCCACGGGCGCCGCCGCGAGCACGAGGGCCGCGGTCGCAAGGTAGGAGAGCTGGGTGCCGGGGCGGAGCGGTGCGAGGGGATCGACGCCGAGTTCGACGAGCGCCGCGATGCCCATCAGATTGAGGACCGTGGGCCGGCGGCGGAGGCGTCCGGAGACCAGGGCCAGGCCGAGCCCGACGGCAGCCCGGGTGGCGGGCGCGCCGCCGCCGGACAGGGGCACGAACGATGCCACCATGAAGGCCGCGAGGAGCGCTCCCCCAGGCCGGGCCGTCCGTCCGGTCGCCGCGACCCCCTGGCGGAGGAGACTCGCGACGCCGCGGGCGAGGGGGAGGACCAGGAGGAAGGTGAGCAGTCCCACATGGAATCCCGAGAGGGCCAGGAGGTGCCGCGTGCCGGTCCGCGTGAACAGGTCGGTGAGGTCGCGGGAGAGGCCGCTCCGGTCGCCGAAGACCAGGGCGGCGAGCAGGCCCGCGCAGGCGGGGTCCGGGTGGTGGTGGCACGCTCGGATCCCGCGCTGTCGGAGCCCGTGGATCGTGCTCGAGTCGGGGGGCGGTGCCGCCGGAGAGGCGGGTCGCCGGACGATCTCATCGGCCCGTGGCCGAAGGCTGCTCGTGCGCGGCGCCACCGGTCGGTGGAGGCTCCGGGCCCGGGCCGCGCGCCGGGCCCCGTGGTCCACGGCGAGGAGGTCACCGGCGGCGAGGGAACCGCGGGGGACGACCAGCAGCCCGGGGTCTCTCCCCAGGGTCCACGCCTCCGTGCCGTGGCCGTGGTCGGCGCGCCCGCGTATCGGATGCGCGTGCCCGACGGCCGGCTGCCCCTCGGCGCGGTCTCCGTGGGGGCGAGCCATGGCCGCGCGGCCCGCGCAGAGGACAGTCAGGGATCCGATCAGCGCCGCAGTGCGGAGTCGGCGGACCCGGGGCCGAGCGCCGCGAGGGAGGATCGCGGCGACCAGAACGAGGACGCCAGCCGTCGCGAGGGCCCACGCGGCCGACGCGGGACCGATCGCCCCGGCGAAGGAGGCGCCGATCCACGCGCCCAGGCCGCCGGCCGTCGCCGCGGTCAGCGCCGGCGCTGGCGCACGGAGCGGCGCGGAGCCCATGGATGGGCTCGGCCCGCTCCGCAGGGCGGGCTCCCCACTCCCTGGCGGGCGGGAAGAGGGACCCGCGGAGGTGCCCCGGTGGGGGTGTTCAGCGTTCTCCTTCACCCAAGGGGAAACGCGCGGGCTGCCGGTCGGTGACGGCGGGCGCTCCAGGGGGGGCCGGTCGGATATCATCACGGGCCATGTCCAACCCCAAGGAACACCGAGCCGTCTTCCCGGGCACCTTCGATCCGGTGACCCTCGGTCACATCGACCTGATCGAGCGTGCCGCGGCGCTCTTCGACCACCTCGTCGTGGCGGTCGCGGCCCACCATGACAAGCGCCACGTGCTTGGTGTGGAGGAGCGCGTGGCCCTGCTCGAGGAG
>CAZEFP010000161.1:0-7277 GCA_964511565.1 uncultured Planctomycetaceae bacterium | reverse complement strand
GCGAACGTGGGGCTCATCGAGCGCTCCATCTTCGCCGCCCCCAGGGACGCGAGCCTGCGCCTTTGGACCATCGACACCGCCCTGCGGTGCTCCGGGATCACCGCCGTGGTCGCGGACGGCTCGGGGCTCGGGATGGCTGCCACCCGCCGGCTTCAGCTCGCGGCCACCTCCTCCGGGGCCCTCGCCCTGCTCGCGCGGCCCCCCGGCGAGGAGCGCGAGGTCTCGGCAGCCACCACCCGCTGGCGGGTCGGTCGGCGAGGGGGCGTCGGCGACGGCCCCGCCTGGAGCGCGACGCTCCTGCGGGCCAAGGGGGCCCAGCTGCTCCACCGCAGCAGGATCGCGGCGACCCGGAGCCCCCACGAGCGGCGGCGCGGCGCCGGCTGACCGCGGCCCGCGGCTCCCCCCGAAGCCGACTTCGAGGGAGCCCTGAAACGAACAAGGGAGAACTGCCCATGAGGAGGGCCTGACACCTGAAGACCGAGCAAGCCCATGAGGCGCGTCCTCGCCATCCACCTGCGATCCCTGTCCATCGACCTCGCCCAGCGCCGCCGACGCCGCGCGGCACGGCGACCTGGAGCCCCCAAGACCTCCTGCATCCTCCTCGCCCGACCGCGCCACGGCCGGGCCCTGGTGGCCGCCCGATGCAACGAGGCGGCCCGGCGCGGGGTGCGTATCGGACTCTCCCTCGCCGAGGCCCAGGCCCTGATCGATCCCCGGGTCCGCGCACGGCACGGGGACCCCTGGGTCGAGGAGCTCTCGGAGGAGCGGGACCTGCGCGCCCTGCACGCCCTCGGGCAGTGGCTCATGGCGCGCTTCTCGCCCCTGATCGCCCTCGACCCTCCCGACGGCCTGTTCGTCGACGTCGCGGGCACGGAGCGGCTCTTCGGCGACGAGGAGGACCTGTGCCGCGCCGTGCTCCGCGCCATGCACCGGCTGGAGATCGGCTCGCGCCTGGCGGTGGCGGACACCGTCGGCGCGGCGTCCGCCGTCGCGCGGTTCGGCAGGACGCCCCGCCAGATCGTCCCCGGCGGCGACGAGGCCGTGGCCCTGGGGCCGCTGCCCGTCGCCGCGCTCCGGCTCCCCGAGGCCACCTGCGACGCCCTCTCCGAGCTCGGCGTGGAGTCCATCCAGGAGCTCCTGCGCCTCGACCGTGACCGCGTGGCGGCCCGCTTCGGTGGAGACGTCGCCATGCGCCTCGACCAGGCGCTCGGGCGCGCGTTCGAGTCGGTCACGCCCCTGGCCTTCGAGAGCCCCCCCCAGGCCGAGCGCGTGTTCGAGGGGCCGGTCCGGCAGGCAGAGGCCATTGCCCAGGTCGCCGAGGAGCTGGTGACCGAGCTCTCGGGCGAGCTCGAGCGCGCGCGCCAGGGCGTGCTCGAGGCGACCCTCGTGCTCGAGCCGTCCGATCTACCCCCGCGGCGACTGCCGCTCTCCCTCTCCCGGCCCAGCGCGGACCCCCGGCACCTGTGGACCATGCTCCGGCCCGCCGTCGAGTCCGTACACCTGGGGTTCGGCATCGAGCGGATCCGCTTCGTCGCCGTCCGAACGGGGCGCCTCCCGACTCGACAGGTCGGGGCCTGGGAACAGCCGGAGCCGCCCAGCTCCCCCACCTCCCAGCCCCTCGATCGACACGTGGGCGAGCTCGTGGACATCCTCGCCGCTCGCCTCGGCCCCGAGAGCGTCCTCGCCGCTCGCGCCGAGCCCTCGCATCTCCCCGAGCGGTCCTACTCGTGGATCCGCCCCCAGGAGCACCGGTCCAGGGGAGCCAGCAAGCCCCGCCACATGCCGCGCCCCTCCCTGCTCTTCTCCCCGCCCGAGCCCGCGACCCTCGAGGGTTCCGGTGGCCCGGGAAGCCGGCCCGCCCGCCTGCGCTGGCGCGGGATCGCCTACCGGATTCGAAAGGCGCGCGGGCCCGAGCGGCTCGCGCGGCCCTGGTGGGACGACAGCCCCGCGTGGCCCGATGGATCCCCTCACACCGTGCGCGACTACTACCGGCTCGAGACCAGCTGTGGGCGCTCCCTGTGGGCCTTCCGCGAACCCAAGCACGGCCGCACCTTCGTCCAGGGGGAGTGGACCTGAGCCCGCCCCTCCCGTGGCCCCGCTCCCCCGAGAGTCTCCCACAGCCGCAGTCTCCTACAGCCTGGGCCCGCGCATCAGCTCCGGCGCGCGGACCTCGACCTCGATCGAGCCGTTGCTCGTACGCGTGATGGAACGCGACCCGCCGGCCCCCACGGCGAGGATCGAGGCCTTGCCCTTCTGGCGCATCCCGTCCTGATCGCGGAACCGGACCTGCCCGTTGTTCGTCGACGCCTCGATCACCCCGGACCACCCGTGGGCAACGCTCAGGCCGATCGAGCCGTTGCTCGAACGGAGCTGGACCGCGTCCTTCGCGTCATCCGCGAGGGAGACCTCGATCCCACCGTTGGAGGTCTCGAGATCCAGAGCACCCACCGAGCCCGCGACCTTGACCGACCCGTTGCCCGTGGTCCCCCGTATGCCCCCTGAGACCCGCGAGAGGGAGATGGCGCCGTTGGCCGTGGAGAGCTGCGCACCCCCCCGGCAGTCCACCAGCTCGATCGAGCCGTTCGACGACTCCGCCTCCACGCTCCCGCTGGCGCCGGCCGCCTTCAACGACCCGTTGGATGTCCTGATCTGCACGCCACCCAGGTCGGGGACGGTCACCTTCAGGCTGATGCGCTCCGACTGCCGACGCCCGCCCTCGAAGGTGGGAGCCACGGTGAAGCCGCCGGGCTGGCGCTGGATCGACGCCCCCAGCTGCTCGAACCTCGCGAGGGCTCGCTCCTCGTCACGCTCCGTGAGGCGCACCGTGCCGCGCACCTCGATGCCCTCCAGCGAGGAGTCCTCCCCCACCTCGATCGACCCCACGTCACAGGCCACCTCAAGGGAGACCGGCCCGTCGACGCCGAACTCCTCGGTGATGACGAAGGAGTCCTCCAGCTCGAAGCTCGAGCAGGAGGCGGTCAAGAGGAGCGGGACGACGAGGCAGCGGCGAAGTACGGAGCGCATTGCGGTCAGGCTTGTGGCAAGTTGAGGTGCGGAGCTAGGCCGCGATCCGGGATGGTCAGGGCCGTGGAGGCGAGGATACCGCGCCAGCCCACGATCCAAGCCCCGGACCCACCGCTCACCGACGGAGCGCCCCCATGATCGACGAAACACAGCCCTGCATCGGCCCCACGGAGACCACGGCCCGCATCCGGGCCCTGCTCGACGGCGCCGGGGTGACGTATCGCTACGTCGAGCACGGCCCCACTCGGACCAGCGAGGAGTCCGCGGCCGCCCGCGGCGAGGTCCTCGAGGTGGGCGGCAAGTCCATCGTGCTCAAGGTCGGCGACACCTTTCGGGTCTGCGTGCTCTCAGCGGCAAGACAGCTCAACTCCAACCGGGTCCGTCGGAACTTCAAGGAGAGCCGGGCGCGCTTCGCGAGCCGCGACGAGCTCCTCGACCTGACCGGCCTCGTCCCCGGCTGCGTCCCCCCCTTCGGCCCGCCGATCCTCACGCCGCCCAACTGCCTCGACGAGGCGTTCCTGGAGAACGACCGGATCGCCTTCAACGCGGGGTCCCTCACCTGCTCGATCGTGATGCCCCTGGCCGCCTACCTGGACCTCGCCAGGCCAGAGGTCTTCTCGTTCTCGAGGGACACCGGCGCCTGAGGCCCAGCGCCCCCCGGCGCGAGATCACTCGCCGGCGGCGGGGCCGAGGGCGGTCCCGGGCCCGGGGTCGGCGGCGAGCCGATCCCGGAGCTGGGCGTCGAGGCGCTCCACCTCCGCGTCCGCGTCCCTCCACCAGTCCACGGACCACACTCGCAGGAGGTCCCAGCCCAGGCCGGTGAGCACCATCGGCCGCAGTCGGTCCCTGTCGCGGGCCGTGGCGGAGCGCGCGTGGTTGTCCCCGTCGGTCTCGATGCCCGCCAGGAACCTCCCGGGCCTCCCCGGGTGCGACACCGCGATGTCCATCCGCACGCTCGACGCCCCGACCCCGGTGGTGACGTCCCACCCGAGCTCGACGAGCCGCGCGGCGATCCGCTCCACGAGTCCGTCCGAGACCTCTCCCGTGGCGGGCCCAGGGGAGGCGCCTGCCCGGGTGCCCCGCTCGGCGTGGCGCAGGAAGGCCTGCAGGTCCCGCACGGCCCGGGCGCTCGTCCGCGCCAGGTCGATCTGATCCGGCCTCAGGGAGGTGAAGACCAGGACCTCCTCGCGTGCGCGGGTGACGGCCACGTTGAGCCGCCGCTCGCCGCCGTCCTTGTTCAGGGGACCGAAGTTCATGGAGATGTTCCCACGCTCGTCCGGACCGTAACCCACGGAGAACACGATCACGTCGCGCTCGTCGCCCTGGACGTTCTCGAGGTTCTTCACGAAGACGGGCTCCTCCGCGGCCTCGTCGAAGAACGGCTCCAGCTCGGGGTGCTCGCGCACGGCGCCGTCGAAGAGGTCCATCACCAGGGTCTGCTGGGCCTGGCTGAAGGTCACGACGCCGATCGAGCGGTCGCGCTGCGCGGGATCCTTGAGGCGGCGGACCACCTCGTCCACCACCTCGCGGGCCTCCACGGCGTTGGTCCGCGTCCGACCCTTGTCGTAGACCCCGCCCTCCACGTAGCGCGAGGAGACGCCGAGCCCCTCCGAGGAGTTCGAGGGGAACGTGAGCAGCCCCTGGTCGTAGTAGCGCTCATTGCTGAAGGCGATCAGGCTCTCGTGCCGGCTGCGGTAGTGCCAGGCGAGGCGCTGGGTGGGGACCTGGGCCCCGATGCACTCCTCGAGGATGCTCTCGAGGTCCTGGATCTCGTCCTCCTCCACCGCCTCGTCCTCGCTGCGGCTGAAGAAGCTGGTGGGCGGGAGCTGCTTGGGGTCGCCCACGATCACCGCCTGGCTCCCCCGCGCGATGGCGCCGATGCCGTCCCAGACGGGAATCTGCGACGCCTCGTCGAAGACGACGAGGTCGAACCGGGGGTGGTCGGCCTCCAGGTACTGGGCGACCGACATGGGGCTCATGAGGAAGCACGGCTTGAGCTCCATCGCCAGCTCCCCGAGCTCCGCCAGCAGGCGCCGGATCGCCATGTGCCGGGTCTTCTTGGTGATCTCGCGCTGCAGGACGCCGAGCGCCGTGCCGCGGTTCTTCTCCCGCAGGGTCGCCGGCTGGGGTCGCTTCGCGCCGACCCGCTGGCGGACCTCCTCTCTCGCCGCCTCGAGCCGCTCCTCGTCGAGCCCCACGAAGCGCTCCATGGCGCGGCCCTGATCGGCCCCGTCGAACGCCTTCAGCGCAGGGTCTCGGGAGATCTCGTGCAGCACCCACGCCTGGGAGTACGCGGTGTCGAACGCCTGTCGGGCGCGACCCGCGCGGACCCGCCCCTCCTCGAGCGCCGCGACCACGTCCCCGCGCCCCACCTCGAGCGCCGCCGCGCGCAGGGTCTGCCAGCGGGTCCAACCGCGGAGCTCGCCCCAGCGATCCGCCCAGCGCAGGGTCAGCCCCTGGAGCGCCGCGAGCTGATCCCTGGACCAGCCGGTCGGCGCGCCGGGCAGGGGCCGCGCGGCCTCCTCGGCGGCGGCCTTGCAGCCGTCCACCTCTGCCAGCGCCGCCACGAGCTCGGGCGCCGATGTCGCCAGCGCTCCGGCGGGGTCGGTGAGCCCCGCGCTCCAGCGGGCCGCGAGCGCCTCCGCCGCCGCGGTTGGAGACAGCCCGGCGTCCGGCGCGAAGGCGGCCAGCGCCGTCGCGACCGACCGAACCCGACGGAGGTGCTCCGCGCTGACCGTGAGGTCAGGCGTCTCCCCTCCCCATGCGCTCCCGAGGGCGGCGCGCTCGAGCTCGCCCGCACCGGCGACCTCGGCCTCCAGCTCCTTGGCCCGCTGGATCTCGTCGAGACCACGTCGCGCCTCGTCGTTCCCGATCGCGCCTGGCTCCCGGGCGATCCCCCGGAACGCGTCACGCAGGGTCCGGCGCCCGCGCCAGCGGGTCAGGAAGCCGAGGAGGCCGCTGGCCAGGGTCTCCCGGCGCGCCCGCTCCAGCCCGTCGAGGTCGAGGGTCTCCGGCGCGGCGCGATACCTCGCGTCGAAGCCCGCTCGGAGCCCCGCGAGCTCGGTCGCGGCCCCGTGGAGGGCCGCGGCGCGCTCCAGGTGTGCACCGTCCTCCAGCAGCGCGGCCGCGCAGGCCAGGGACTCCGGCGCGCCCTCGAGCGCCCCCACGAGGGCCAGCAGGAGGTCCCACCCCTCGCGGGAGCTGGGCGAGCCCAGCCCGAGCTGATCCAGGACCCCATCCGCCAGCGCAAGGAACTCCGCCGCGGCCCCGTCGAAGCGGACCAGCGACGAGCGAGTCTCGTCCTCGATGATGGGTGAGTAGTCCTGGCGCCCGACGAGCAGCAGCGGATGGTCCGGCGAGACCAGCTGCTCCTCGGCCACGGGGTCCAGCTCGTCGAGCGCCCGCCGCCACCGGCCGAGCTCCTCGGAACCCACGCGAGTGGGGTCGGCGAGGTCGAGCTCGAGGGTCGACGCGCCCCGGCGGGCAGCCCCCGCGTGGCGGGCGATCACGCCGTGGATCGACTCGCCGGAGCTCCGCGCCCGGTGTAGCGCGTCCACGTGTGCGTTCAGGCGCCCGCGGGCCGCGTCCACGTCGTCGGCCACCTCCTCCCAGCGTCGGCGCCGCGCGCCGCGCACGCGCCCTTCCTCCAGGGCCTCCTTGAACTGCTCGAGCACGCCCTTCTTGTTGGCCTTGTTCGAGTGCAGCTCGAGGCAGGCTGGACCGAGGCCGAGCCCGCGCAGCCGGCGGTGGACCACGTCGAGCGCCGCCATCTTCTCCGAGACGAACAGCACCCGTTGCCCCTTGGCGATGACGTGGGCGATCAGGTTCGTGATGGTCTGGGACTTGCCCGTGCCCGGCGGCCCCTCGAGCACCATCGTGCGCCCGCGAGCCGCGGCGAGAATGGCGCTGAGCTGGGTCGAGTCGTAGGAGAGCGGCGCGAAGACCTCGCTCGCCCCCACGGCGCGGTCGAGCTCCTCCGGCGCGATGGCGGCCCCCTCCTCCCCGAAGGGCTCCCGGGGTCGGTCGAGCAGGTGCGCCACGAGGGCGTTCTCGCGCAGGACGTCCGCGCGGTCCCGGAGGTCGCGCCAGAGCAGGTACTTGGAGAAGGAGTAGAGCCCCACCTGCCCCTCCTCGGTGACCTCCCAGCCGTCCTCGTCCTTGACGGCGTCCTTGATGATCCGCAGCACGAGCGCGACGTCCACGCCGTTCTCGTCCTCCGGCAGCGGGTCGAGCCCGGTGATGTCCACGTCGTG
>CAZEFP010000160.1:0-7316 GCA_964511565.1 uncultured Planctomycetaceae bacterium | reverse complement strand
GCTGGTGAACGAGATGAGCGAGCGCGGCCTCGATGGAGAGCTCCTCCTCGCCGCCCGGGACGCGGGGGTCGAGGTCCTGCAGAGCGAGGAGCGGCTGGTGGAGCTGTCCAACGGCTGCATCTGCTGCACCCTCCGGGAGGACCTGCTCGAGGAGGTCGGTCGGCTCGCGGACGACGGGCAGTACGACGCCCTGGTGATCGAGTCCACGGGAATCTCCGAGCCGCTCCCGGTGGCTCAGACGCTCTCCCTGGACCTGGACGACATGCCCTCCGTGTCCGACCGGGTCGCCGTGGACGCCATGGTCACCGTGGTGGACGCGTCGCGTCTCCTGGAGGAGATGGGGAGTGAAGACGACATCGTCGAGCGTGGCTGGGCGGAGGACGACGGGGACCGTCGCTCCGTGGCCTCCCTCATGGCCGAGCAGATCGAGTTCGCGACCATCATCGTCGTCAACAAGACCGACCTCGTGGATGAGGCCGCGCTCAAGCGGGTCGAGGCCCTCATCGCGGACCTCAACCCCTCGGCCAAGGTCCTGCGTGCGGAGCACGCGCAGCTGCCGCTCACCGAGCTACTGGACACCCGCGGCTTCGACCTCGAGACGGCGCAGGCGGCGCCTGGATGGGCGCAGGCCCTCGCGGAGGATCACACCCCGGAGAGCGAGGCCTTCGGCTTCGGCTCCTTCGTCTTCAGGTCACGGCGGCCGCTGCACCCCGCGCGCTTCATGGACTTCCTCCAGTCGCCGCTCATGCGGCAGGTCCTGCGGTCCAAGGGCTTCCTGTGGTTCGCCACCCGGCCCGGCGACAAGGCGCTCCTGCAGACCGCCGGCCAGCAGGCGACCGTCCAGCCCGCGGGCACCTGGTGGGCCCTGGTGGACAGGGACGAGTGGCCGAACGACCCCACCGCGCGCGCGCACATCGAGGCGGTCTGGCAGGAGGAGTTCGGAGACATGCGTCAGGAGCTCGTCCTGATCGGCGTGGACCTTCCAAGGGAGGAGCTCGAGCAGCGTCTCGAGGCCGCCCTCCTCAACGACCAAGAGATGGAGGCTGGCCTCGACGCCTGGCTGACGCTGGAGGACCCCCTCCCCAGCTGGGACGAGGAAGCGGCCCCTGAGCCCGCGACTGCCGGGTGACCCTCCAGAACCAGAATGGGGCACCATCTCCTCCGGCCAGTCACGGGCTCGGGAGCCCATCCGCCGAGTCGCAGGTCGGGCCACCTCCGCCCGTCAGAGGCACCCAAGGCCCCAGGACCGTGCTCGCCTCGACGGCGCCGCGGAGCCTTCACGTCCCGGCCCGACCTCGGGGCTGTCGGCACTAGGTGATTCCCTAGCTCGGCAATCCAAGCGGCACAGCGGATAAAATCGGGCATGGAGCGACGAAGGGCGCTCCAGCAATTCCTCCGGTGTCTGCCCGACGCCTTTCCCCATCCATGTGCTTCAAGCAATGAGAGTTCTCTGCTTCGCCACGCTCCCGCTGTTCGCGGCCCAGGCTTCCGCCCAGGCGACCTTCAGCGAGATCGCCACCATCGACCTCGACTCCACCTCCAACCCGATCAACGCCGAGTACATCGGGTCGAACCCGTTCTGCGTCGCGTGGAACGGCGTCGACCTCTACGTCGGGGGTTACAACGGCTCGGGTCAGACCATCGATGTCTCTCTGCTCAAGATTGAGGACGCCCTCTCGGCGGCCACCTTCGGGACCCCCTTCGCGCCCCTCCCCGCCCCCAACCTCCGGGGTTACATCGGCCTTGACATCACGTCAGCTGGCCTCGCGGCTTCCTTCGACGACGGCACCGCGAGCCCGCAGGGCATCGCCCTGCACGACCTCGACGGCAACCTCCTCTGGGCCAAGACCGGCCGTGGGGGGAGCGGCGTCGCCTTCGATCCCGGCTTCCCGGGCGGTGACCCGGCCCTCGGCACCGGCGTGGCCTGGACCACCTTCGGCTCGGGCCGCCGCGCCCTGCAGAACGTGGCGGACGGTTCGGACATCTGGTCCAGCGGGAACGGGATGATCATCCTCACCCCGGAGGGCACCTTCTGGCGCGACATGGACTTCGACGATCAGAGCGGTGACATCTACCTCCGTGAGGGCAACAACCTGATCAAGTGGGAGCGCAGCGGCGACAACGCCTGCACCAACTCCGCGATCCTCTTCGACCAGCCCATCGACGCCAACTTCACCTCCGGCCAGAACGTCAGCTACCTCGGCGGCGCCTTCACGGACTACGTGATCTGGAACGACCGGGTGCTCTCGAGCGGCGGGCAGGACTTCTTCACCGTCGTGAACGTCATGACCCCGGACGGCGTCCCCGTCACCGTGGACTGGGGCAACTTCAGCCCGAACACGAGCGTCGGCCTCTATGACTTCAGCTGGGACGCCGCCTCCAGGACCCTCGCGATCCTCGACTTCGGCAACCGAAACGTGCACATCTTCGAGCTCGACGGGTCGATCGGCTCCAACTACTGCAGCGCCAACGCCAACTCCTCCGGCACCTTCGGTGCCATGAGCGGCGCGGGCTCGGTCCTGGCAGCCGACCTCAACCTGATCCTCGGCGCCAGCGACCTGCCGACCAACGCGTTCGGCTTCTTCCTCGCCAGCACCGACAGCGGCTTCACGACGAACCCCGGGGGCAGCCAGGGCAACCTCTGCCTCGCCGGCGCCATTGGCCGCTACGTGGGCCCCGGCCAGATCCAGAACTCCGGGACCGCGGGCGAGATCTCCTTGTCCCTGGACCTCACGCAGATCCCCCAGCCCACGGGTTTCGTCTCCGTGGCCGCCGGGGACACCTGGAACTTCCAGTGCTGGTACCGTGACGCCGTGGGCGGCGTGGCCACGTCCAACTTCACGGACGGCCTGACCGTCGACTTCCAGTGATACCCGAGGGGTGCCGGCGCCCGGTGGTTCCCTCAACGCTCTCCCTGCGCTGAGCGGAACGCCTCGAGCCCGGCGCTCCCTTCCGCCTTGCTCCGGATCGGAGCGTCCCCTTCGGGCAGCCGCTGGCGCAGCTCAGCGATGACCCTCGAGGACGCCTCGGGCCGGGGCTCGATCACGGCGAGGTTCCGCCACTCGTGCGGGTCCTCGCCGTGGTCGTAGAGCTCCTCGCTGCCGTCGGCGTAGCGCGTGTAGCGCCAGCGCGACGAGCGAACCGTGTGGTTGCCCGGCCCGAAGGTCGTGACCGCTGCGTGGGGCCAGGGGCCCTCCGGATCCGCGATCAGCGGCGCGAGGCTGTGGCCCTCGAGCCCCCCGTCGGGCGCGAACCCGGCGAGGTCCAGCAGGGTCGGGTAGACGTCGACCAGGCCGACCGGGCGGCGCGAGACCCCGGGCTGCTCCCCCGGCGCCGCGATGATCAGCGGAACGCGAGTCGAGGTCTCCCACAGGGATCGCTTGGCCCAGCGCTGCTTCTCGCCCAGGTGGAAGCCGTGGTCGGAGAGGAGCACGACGATCGTGTCCTCGGCGTGGGGGCTCGCCGCCAGCGCATCCAGCACGCGGCCCACGCAGTCGTCCACGAAGGACGTGCTCGCGAGGTAGGCCTGGACCGCGTGCCGCCACTCATCGTTCTCGACCATCCACTCGTGCCGAGGCGCGGGGAGGCCCAGGGTCAGCGCCTTGGCGTAGTCCGGGAGGTCGTCGCGGTCCTCGGCCAGGACCGCCGGCAGCTGCACCTGCGCCCCGGGGTGCAGATCGAACCAACGCTGCGGCGCGTACATCGGTACGTGCGGCCGCCAGAAGCCCGCCGCGAGGAAGAAGGGCCCGTCGTGATCCTCGGCCAGCTTCGCCGCAGCCCAGTCGGCGACGCGGTGGTCGGGCATGGGCTCGTCCCGCTCCGGGTACGCCCCCCAATCCCAGAGCGGGTGGCCCATGGGGTACGAGAGCTTCCGCTCGGGCCGCGGCCCGAAGCCGCCCATGGCCCCACCATACTCATCGAAGTACGGCCGCTCGTCGCCGTGGTGCACCTTGCCGACGCCGAAGGTGGCGTACCCCTCGGCGGCGAACCGCTCCACCATCGTGACCGTGTCCTGCAGGGAGGGCTCCTGCGCGAGGGCCGGCAACAGGAAGTACATGCCGGTCGTCGACGGCAACCGCCCCGTCATCAGCGAGGCGCGCGACGGCGAGCAGACGGGGGCCTGGCAGTGCGCGTTGGCGAACAGGGTCCCGCTCGCCGCCAGCCGATCGATGTTGGGGGTCTTCGCCTGCGGGTGCCCCCCCAGCGCGCCGACCCAGTCGTTGAGGTCGTCCACGGCGATCAGCAGCACGTTGGGGCGCTCGCCCTGCGCGGAGGCGGAGACGGCGAGGGAGAGCGCGGCCAGGGCAGCCCACATGCGACGGAGGTCGGGTCGAAGCATCGGGACCGAGCGTAGCAGCTTGCCCCCGGCGGCCTCTCCGCCGCCTCCTCCCGAGGCTTGGGTTGCTTGTTCGCCCTCCGAACGCGGCCCCCCGCTAGGCTGCCTTGATGCTCCGACGCCTTGCCCCCCTCTGCCTTCTCGCCGCCTGCGGCGCGGACCAGGAGGCCTCGGCCCCTGGCGCCGACGCCGCGCCGGTCCCCCCCGCCACCCGGATCCGCCTGTTCGACGGGATGGGCGACGCCCGGCTCACCGGGCCTCCCTCCGACGCCGCCTCGGCCAGCGCCGAGACGATCTCCTACGACTTCTCGGAGGGCGCCCGGCCCGATCAGATCTGGTTCGCGGAGCCGCGCCAGCGCACCCTCGACTGGAAGGCGGAGGGCGCGACCATCGTCGACGAGGGCGGAGTCTCTGGCGCTGCGCTCCAGCTCGGCCCCGGCGTCGCGGAGGACTACAGCCGCGCCGTGATGAGCCTCCCCATCAGCGGACGCAATCGCGTCGTGGTCGAGGGGCGCATCCGCGTCGAGGGCCTCCCGGTCCTCGACGAGCGCAGCGGTCGGGAGTCCCTGCGCCTCTACGAGCACCGCGGGGAGGCGGTGCCCGACCCGAGCGTGGAGCGCGACTCCGAGAACCGCCGGATCCGCAGGCGCAGCCTCGACCGGGTGTCGCGGCGCGTGGACGCGTCCGGTTGGGACCGCGTGCGCAGCGAGGCCATCACGAGCTCGACCGCCTCCACCCTCGAGCTGCACTTCCTCCATCGCACCGGCGGCTCGGACGCGGTCGTGACGCTGATCGACGACGTCACGGTCTCCATCACCCCCATGGAGGAGTCCGCGTACCTCGACTACCTCACCGAGCGCTACCGGCCGCGCGACGGCCAGGAGTCCCTGACGCCCTGGCGGCTGCGTGTGAGCCTGCAGTCCGAGGTCCGGGACAGCGTGCTGGTCCGCGCCGGGGGCGAGCTGGCCTTCGACCTCGAGGTCCCTCCGGCGGAGTCGGCTCCGCAGCTGCGCTTCGGCGTCGCCGCCCTCCCCGAGACCTCCCGCGAGTCCGGTGACGGCGCCACCATGGGCGTCTGGTTCACCGACGCCGAGGGGGCGCTCGAGCTCGGGAGCGTCACTGTCGACGCGAAGAACGAGCGCGACCAGCGGGCCTGGCGAGAGGTCACGCTCGACCTGAGCGCCGCGGCCGGCAGGACCGGGACCCTGGCCTTCCGGGTCACCGACGTGGACGACCAACCCGACCCCCTCGACGCGCTGCTCGTGGGGACGCCCCGCATCGAGCCCCGGGACGAGCCCCCCACCGCGCCGAACGTCCTGCTCATCGGCGTGGACACCCTGCGCGCCGATCACATGTCCGCCTTCGGCTACGAGCGCGACACCACGCCGAACCTCAAGGCGCTGGCCGACGAGGGCGTGCGCTTCGACATGGCGCGCTCCCCCGCGCCCTGGACCCTGCCGAGCTTCTCGTCGATGCTCACCTCCCTCTACCCCTCGGCCCACGGCGCCGGCCGCGGCGGGCACGACGAGTGGGAGGCCATCGACCCCACCACCGTCTCGGTGGCCGAGGTCCTCGCGCGGAACGGGTACGAGACCGCAGGCATCGTGGCCAACGGGCTCATCTCTCCCCGCTACGGCCTGGACCAGGGCTTCGACCGCTACCGGGCCCAGTGGGCCATGGAGTCCGTGGAGAAGGACGCGCCCCGGGTGGCGGAGTTCATCGACGGGCACCGCGCGACTCCCTGGCTGATGTTCTGGCACATCATGGACCCGCACCTGCCGTACACGACGTCAGCGGAGACGCGGGAGCGCTTCACGGACGCGGCCTACGACGGCCGCTTCGCCGAGGGCGGCCGCGGCGGCCCGACGGTGCCGTTCCAGGTCCTGGACCCGCGGCCCGGCCGGCGCTGGTACGCCCACGAGGGACCGCCCCCCGCCCCCGAGCTGACCGAGGCGGACGCCCGCTACGTGGGCGACTACTACGACGCGGAGATCGCCGAGATGGACGCGGGCATCGGCGTCGTGCTCGAGGCCCTGCGCGCCTCGGGCCAGTGGGACCGCACCATCGTCGCCTTCGTCGCCGACCACGGCGAGGGGCTCGGGGACCACGACCACTATCACCACGGCTACACCCTCTTTGACGACCAGGTCCACGTGCCCATGCTCCTGCGCGTGCCCGGCGGGCCCGCGGGCCAGGTGATCGAGCGACCGGTCTCGACCGTCGACCTCGTGCCCACCCTCCTCGGCCAGCTGGGGATCCCCGCCCCCGAGGACGCCCAGGGCGTGGACCGACTGGCGCCGGACGCGCCGGCGGTGGACGCCACCTTCATCGAGTACCCCACCTACGACTCCAGCGCCCAGAAGGCCTGGGTCGAGGGGCCCTTCAAGTACCTCTGGGACCCGCTCTACCAGACCGAGGCCCTCTACGACTTCGTGGCCGACCCCGCCGAGTCGGTGGACGTGAAGGATCAGCACCCCGAGGTGGTGGCCCGGGCCCGCGAGGCCCTGCGCGAGTTCCGCCTCGCCCACCTCTCCGCGGGCCGCTTCCACCTGCGCGTGCGCGGCGCCAAAGGCCAGCGCCTCCAGCTGCGCGTCTCCACCGACGACCTCTTCGACGCCAACTTCATCACCCGCCCGGAGGTGGCGCCCGACGCCTTCGAGATGGACCTGGACCGCAGCTACCTGGCCCTGGACACGGTCCTCGAGAACGACCGCCTCGAGCTCCGCTGCTGGTGCCGCGGCAGGGACCTGCGAGTCGAGGCGACCCTGGACGGCGAGCCCCTCGAGGGCCTCACCCTCGCCCCTGGCTCGGACCCCCGGCCGCTCCCGGCGGCCTTTGATCGCGGCGAGCTTCCCGAGCGCCGCGCCGAGGACGTGGGTTGGCCCGGCCGCGGCCAGGCCTGGATGTGGCTCGAGGCCGGCGCCTCCGAGGCCCTCCCCGTCGTGAACACCCCCGAGGAGGCCGACCGCCTCAAGGAGCT
>CAZEFP010000159.1:0-7342 GCA_964511565.1 uncultured Planctomycetaceae bacterium | reverse complement strand
CGGCGAAGACGCTGAAGCCGCCCTTCTCGACCGCGGTGATCCGGATCAGCTCCTGGATCAGCACGGTCTTGCCGACGCCGGCGCCGCCGAACAGGCCGATCTTGCCGCCCTTGGCGAAGGGGCAGAGGAGGTCGACGACCTTGATCCCCGTCTCGAAGAGCTCGGAGACGGCCTCCTGCTCGTCGAAGCGGGGTGCCGGACGGTGGATCGGCCACTCGGTGCCCGCGTCCATGTCGCCACGCGCCACGGTGTCGAGGGGGGTGCCGAGGAGGTTGAAGATCCGGCCCTTGGTGCGCTCACCCACCGGCACCGAGATCGGCGCGCCGGTGTCGATGGCATCCATGCCGCGGCTGCAGCCGTCGGTCGAGGCCATGGCGATGCAGCGGGCGACGTCGTTGCCGAGGTGCTGGGCGACCTCGAGGACGATGTTGATGCCTGCGGACTCGCTGGTGATCTCGACGGCGTTGTAGATCTCGGGGAGCTGGCCCGCGGGGAAGCGGACGTCGACAACGGGGCCGAAGATCTGAGCGACCGTGCCCTTGGTCTGGGTAGCAGTCATGGGAGGTGAGTGGCGTGGGGTGTTTCGGGGCCTTGGATGTGTTCGTGAGTGCGTGTCAGTGAGCGGAGAGGATCCCGATCACTTCACGGCTTCGGTGCCGCCGACGATGTCGAGCAGCTCCTTGGTGATGCCTTCCTGACGCTTGCGGTTGTAGACCCCCTTGAGGGCCTTCTGCATGTCGTCAGCGGCGTCGGTTGCGTTCTTCATGGCGAATCGCCGGCTGGCGTACTCGCTTGTGAGGGACTCGAGCAGCGAGTTGTAGATTCGCGTCTCCAGGTAGCGCGGCACCAGCGACTCGAAGATCGACTTCGCGTCGGGCTCCATGATCGCCTCGGACTGGGTCTCTCCGCCGCCGCCGAGGGCGTCCGGGGTCAGCGGGAGGAAGGGCGTGATCTTCGGGGTGTACTTGACCATCGACTCGAAGGCCGAGTACCCGATGAACACGTCCTGATAGGACCCTCCAGCGAACTCGCTGGTCAGCATCCGTCCAGTGAGCGCGGCGTTGTGGTAGTCGATCTCCTCCATCGGCGGGTCCGTGATGAAGCGGGTCACGTTGCGACCGCGCGACGTCAGGTACTGGGCGCCCTTGCGTCCGTAGACGAAGAAGTCGTGCTTGGACACGTCCCGCCCCGCCAGCCAGCGCTCCAGCTCCCGGAAGAGGTTCGTGTTGAAGGCGCCGCAGAGGCCGCGGTCCGAGGTGATCAGCAGCACCAGGGTCCGGTCGCCGGCCCCCGGGGAGAAGAGCGGCTGGTCCTCCATGTCGTCCCCCAGCATCGAGGAGAGGCGCGACACCAGGCCGGCGATCTCCTCGCTGTAGGGACGCGAGGCCACCGCACGATCCTGGAAGCGACGGAGCTTGGTCGAGGCGACCATCTCCATCGCTCGCGTGATCTGCTTGATGCTGCCTACGGACTTGATCCGGAGGCGGAGTTCCTTGATGCCGGCCATGCGCTATCTCGAAGAGGTTTCGGAGGAGCTGCGGAGTGGAGCGATCAGGCGATCTGCGCGGCGATGGTCTTGGCCGCCTCGTCGAGGATCGTCTTGACCTCAGCCGGGATGTCCTTCTTGGCGTCCCGGATCTGCTGGGCGACCTCGGGGTGCGTGTCGTTCACGTAGTCGAGGAACTGCTGCTCGAACTCGCCGACCTTGCTGGCGGGGATCGCGTCCAGCGCGCCGGACGTGCCCGCGTAGATGATCATGACCTGGTTGGCCACCTCGACCGGGCGGTACTGGCCCTGCTTGAGGATCTCCACCAGGCGCTCGCCGCGGGTGAGCTTGGCCTGGGTGGCCTTGTCGAGGTCGGAGCCGAACTGGGCGAAGGCCTGCAGCTCACGGAACTGCGCGAGGTCGAGGCGGAGCGAGCCCGCGGTCTTCTTCATGGGCGGGATCTGCGCGGCGCCGCCGACTCGCGACACCGAGATGCCCGCGTTCACCGCCGGGCGGATACCGGCGTTGAAGAGGTTGCCCTCGAGGAAGATCTGGCCGTCGGTGATGGAGATCACGTTGGTCGGGATGTACGCCGAGACGTCGCCCTCCTGGGTCTCCACGACGGGCAGCGCGGTCAGCGTGCCGCCGCCGGCGGAGAAGCGCGGGTTGATCTCCGGAGCGTTGTCCGCGAGCTTGGCCGCGCGCTCGAGGAGGCGGCTGTGCAGGTTGAACACGTCGCCGGGGAACGCCTCACGGCCCGGCGGGCGGCGGAGCAGCAGCATCACCTGGCGATAGGCCAGGGCCTGCTTGTAGAGGTCGTCGTAGAAGATGACGACGTGGCGGCCCTCGTCGCGGAACCGCTCCCCCATGGCGCAGCCGGCGTAGCACGCCAGGTACTGCATGGAGGCCTCGTCGATGGCCGAGGCGCTGACGACGATGGTGTACTTCATGGCGTCCTCGGACTCGAGGCGGCGCACGATGTCGACGACCGTGGACTGCTTCTGGCCGACCGCCACGTAGATGCAGATGACCTGCTCCGGGTTGGAGGGGTCCCCGCCGCCGGTGGTCTTCTGCGAGAGGATCGTGTCCACCAGGAGGGCCGTCTTGCCCGTCTGGCGGTCGCCGATGATGAGCTCACGCTGGCCCCGGCCGATCGGGATCATGGCGTCGATGGCCTTGATGCCGGTCTGCAGCGGCTGGTCCACCGGCTGGCGCTCCACCACGGAGGGGGCGTCCTGCTCGATGGGGCGAAGGTCGGCGTCGGTGGTGCCCAGGGGGCCCTTGCCGTCGACCGGGTCACCGAGTGCGTTCACCACGCGGCCGAGGAGCTTCTCGCCCGTCGGCACGGAGATGATCCGCCCGGTGCCCTTCACCTGCTGGCCTTCCTTGACCTCGGTGGCGGAGCCCAGGAGCACGCAGCCAACGTTGTCCTCCTCGAGGTTGAGCGCGACGCCGCGGACGCCGCCCTCGAACTCGAGGAGCTCGTTCATGACGCAGTCGTCGAGGCCGTACACGCGGGCGACGCCGTCACCCACGCTGAGCACGGTGCCAACGCTCTGCATGCCACTGTCCTGGCTGAACTCCTCGATTTCCTTCTCGAGGATCGAGGTCACTTCGGCGGGTCGGAGATCCATGGTTCGTTTGCCCTGGCCGTTCGCGAGGGCGGGTGTCGTGGTGGACGTCTTGGTGTGTTCGTGGGGTGCCGCCGTGAGGCGGCCGTGGGCTCAGCCGGGGAGGGCGGCTGACATCAGGCGCTCGCGCATGGACTCGAGACGGCCCTTGACCGTCGCGTCGAACAGGCGAGCGCCAACGATGACGCGCACGCCGCCGATGAGTTCGGCGGAGTGACGCTGGGTGAGGACGACCGTCTTGCCGATGCGGGCACCGACGGCGGTCTCGAGCTTGGAGATGTCTTCAGCGGACAGATCCCGGGCGGACTCGACGACCCCTTCGACGCGGCCGGTCTCGTCGTAGACCTTGCGCTTGAAGGCTTCGCCGATGCCCTGGAGCACCTCCTGGCGCCGACGCTCGAAGAGCAGCTTCACGAAGCTCTGGGTCTTCGGGTGCATCTGCTCGAGCAGCGGCTGGACCCGCTTGATGCGCTCGTCCTGGGGCACGCTGCTGCCGTAGAGGAAGGCCGCGACCTTGGGCGAGGCGACCTCCGCGGAGAGCCGGGCCGTGTCGGCCTGGATGGCCTCCAGGGCGTCGGCCTTCCGGGCGACCTCGAAGAGGGCGTCGGCCCAGCGGTTGGTGACGGGATCCAGGATCACGATCAGTTCCCCGACGCGCTGACGATTTCTTCGGCCAGACGGCGGTCGTCGTCGGCGCTCACGGCGCGTCCGAGGACCTCGGTGGCGGCCTTCATGGAGAGATCGACGACCTCGGAGCGGATCTGTGCGATCGCCTTCTCGCGCTCACCGTCGATGTCCGCCTTGGCCTTGGCGATCATCGCCTCGGCCTCCTTCTTGGCGTTGTCGACGATGTCACGCTCCCGGGCCTCGGCCCTGGAGGTGGCGCTCGCGATGATCTTCTTCGCCTCGGCGTTGGCGTTCCCCAGGGCGACCTCGACCTCGGCGCGGCTGCGCTCGGCGGCCTCGCTGGCCGCTTCCGCGGCGTGGATCGCCTCGGAGGCCTTGGCGTCCCGCTCGATCAGGGCTCCCACGATGGGTCCGAAGACCATCTTCCACATGAGCGGAAAGGAGAGCGCGAAGATGAGCAGCGTCCAGAGGAAGTTGCCGGCGCCGTTCGGATCGAAGACGTCGAAGCCTCCCCCCTCGGCGACGAGGAGCGGAAGACTCTGGATGTTCGTGAAAAGCGGCATTGGGACCTGATTGGAAGGGGTCCGGCGTGGAGTCGCAGACGGGGCACCGCGCTGGCGCGGCGTCGAGAGGTTGGGGTCGGGGAGGAGAGCCGCGGGGCGGCGCCTCTCCCAGCGGTCCCTCCAGGCCGACCGCGGGCGCGCTCAGCGCGCCCGGCGGACCGGCCGGGGACCGCCGCAGCTCACTGGTTGGCGATGAGCAGCGTCAGCACGACGGCGAAGAGGGCAACACCCTCGACGAACGCCGCGAGGATGATCGCGATGCCGCGGATCTTGGCGTCGGCCTCGGGCTGACGGGCGATGCCCTCAGCAGCGCTGGCGCCGATCTTGCCGATGCCGAGACCAGCGCCGATGGCGGCGAGTCCGGCGCCGATGCCGGCTCCGGCCTTGGCGATGTCGAGGGCGGCCTGCGGTTCTTGAACGGGGTTGAACATGGCTTTCGGTAGTCGAGTGGTAGTGGTCGCTGAGGACCTGCTAGTCGGAAAGTTGCGCGCGTCGGCGGTGGCCTTCGCGAGCCGGATTCAGAGGGTCGAAGGGGGCCGGGCAGTGCCGGCCCTACACGGGCTGGTCCAGGACGCCCGCGGGGGCGCCTGAGCCGTTGCTCCCGCTGATCAGTGCTCGGGGTGAATCGAGGCGCTGATGAACAGCGAGGAGAGGAGGGTGAAGATGTAGGCCTGGACGAGGGCCACGAAGGCCTCGATGATCATCACGAAGACGCTGAAGCCGACCCACGCGGGGCTGATGGCCACCGCCTTCGCCATGGAGTTGCCGGCGAAGGGGCCGAACAGGAAGATCAGCGCCAGGAACGACAGCACCACGAGGTGGCCGCCGGTCATCGTGGCGAAGAGTCGGATCATCAGCGCCGCGGGCTTCAGGAAGAGCCCGGTCAGCTCGATCACGAACATGAGCGGCCACAGGATCAGCGGCACGTGGGGCACGAGGTTCTTGAAGAACGCCACCGGGCCCTGGGCGATCATGCCGCCGATGATCATCGTCGAGAACGTGATGAAGGCGAGGGCGCCCGTCACGAAGATGCTCGCCGTCGGCGTCACCGACGCCGGCGTCAGCCCCATCACGTTCATGAACATGATGAAGAAGAAGATGAACATCATGAACGGCAGGAAGCGGTTGCTCAGCTCCTTGCCCATGGCCGGCTCCACCAGGTCATCACGGACCCAGAGGCAGAAGCCCGCCATCAGCTTGGAGGTGGTGTCCCCCTGCCCCGTCCGGAGGTAGGTCGGGACCCCGCTGAAGCCGATGAGGATCATCAGCAGCGCCGCGAACTGGAAGATCTGGAGGTTGTAGACCACCAGCTGGTGGCCCTCCTTGTCCGGGTGGCCGTCGAAGCCCCCCAGGAACGCCGGGAGGCCGATGTGCAGGGCGGGCTCGGCGTGATGGTGGCCGTCCCCGTGCTCCTCGGCGTGCTCGCTCGCGGCGGCCTCGGAGTGATCGATCTCCCCGTGGCCTCCATGCGCCTCGTCCCCATGGGCGCCGACCACCGGCGCGGGGATGACGTGCATGAACATCGTCGAGAACAGCGACTCCTCGGACGCCGTGTGGTGCGGCGTATGACGGTGGGTCAGAAAACAGGCACCGACCAGGACGGCCAGCATTGCCAGCGGGCGGAGGATACTCACGACGCGCTCTCCAGCGGGGTGCTGGAGCCAGTGGAGACCGGATGGGTGAGACCGCCGTCCATCTCGGCGCGCGCCCGCTGATGCGAGACGATGGCCGCGAGGCGGAGGTGATCGAAGACACCGGCGCCCAGCACGAGCAGGGCGGCGGAGATGTAACCGAGGACGTAGGCGGCGGCGTCCGCGACGCCAGCGGCCGGAGCCCAGAAGGAGAGCACCGCCCAGGGGGCGATGGCGCCGAAGGCCTTGATCCCGAAGCCCGCCAGCACGAACTGCAGCGCCTTCTCCGACTGCAGCTGCATGGCCGCCGCCACCAGCGAGTGGGAGAGCAGCGCAGCCGCCGCCCCGAGGCAGACGCCCCCGAGCGCCCCCACCGACACCATGTCCAGCCCTTCCCCTCGGAGGAGGACGAAACCGACCCCCATGGCGATGGCGATCAGGGCTGAGAGGGTGGCGCGTTGCACGATGCTGGAGGACCGGAGAGAGCCCCGCGCTGTCGGGGGGCCCCGCTGTCGGGGAAGTTCGGGTTGGGGATGAGGTCGAGGCCGACCGCAGGGCGGTCAGGTGTACTTCTTGATGAGGGAGACGGTTCCACCGAAGAACGCGAGCAGCACGCCCGTGACCAGCAGCCAGGGCTCCGTGCCGAACCGTCCGTCCAACCAGAGGCCGGCGACCGCGAAGACGCAGATCGTGAGGCCGAACTGGAGCCCAGCGCCGGCCGCCTTTCCGACTTCGCGCTGCTCCCCAACCCACTCGGCCCCCGGGACGTTCGGGATCGAGCCCCTCTGGGGAGGTCGATCGCCGGCGCGATCCGGCCCCTTGGGGGCCGAGGGATCGTTGCTGGTCGGCATTTCGAACTCGTTCGGAGGGGGCTCGCGGGCGCCAGACCCGCGGACGGGGTGGCCGCCCGAAGCGCTGGAGAGGCGGTTGAGCGAGGCTGAACGATGGAGATCGTCCGTTTCCGTTTTGAAAGTCCGGGGAGCACCCTCTCGGCCGCCCGCTGATCCGGAAATGTGCGAGCGAGGATAGAGAGGCGGGTCCCTAGGTCAACCAGACGAAAGCCCGAATCCTCGGCCCCGGGAAGAAAAAACGGCCCCACCCCACTCGGGGCCCCGCCCGGGGCACCAGGGTCGCTATCCTCTCGCGCCCGATCGCCATCCCGCGCCCTCGCCGCGGGAGTCGGGGAGACCCATCCGAGACCCAGATACCTCCGGAGATCCGCCGTGGAGCGCACGCTCGTCCTTCTCAAGCCCGATGCCGTCCAGCGCGGCCTCGTGGGCTCGATCCTCTCCCGTTTCGAGGCCAAGGGCCTCAGCATCGTCGGCCTGAAGATGCGGACCTTCGACCGGTCGGTGCTCGAGCAGCACTACGAGGTCCACAAGGAGCGCCCCTTCTACCCCAACC
>CAZEFP010000158.1:0-7352 GCA_964511565.1 uncultured Planctomycetaceae bacterium | reverse complement strand
GCCCGGCCCCGAGGCCGGTCGTGAAGCCGATCAGGAGCAGGAGCAGGCCAGGGAGCGTGAGGAGAGAGACGCCCAGGGACAGGGCTCGGCTCCGCCCGAGGGACTCGCTGGTGTAGGGCTCCGTGGAGAGGCCCAGGTCCCGCACCTCGGCGGGGGGGAGCGCGTTGTCTTTCAGGGTGATGACCACCTCGCGCTGCCAGAGCTCGACGGTGGACTCGGCGATGAGCCGGACCTGGATGGTCTCGTCCCCCTCGACCTCCGCGTCACGCAGGGGGATGATCGGGACGTAGATCCTCGAGCGGTCGGCGGGGAGCTCGACGGCGTCGGTGGGGGCGGCGTAGTCCACGCCCCGCGTGGCCGTGCCGGTGTACTCGAGGCGGTAGCGGGTCGAGCTGTGCCAGGACCGCTCCGTGGAGACGAAGACGCGCGGGGGCGGTGTCGCTCCCTCCGCGCCGGGGTCGTAGGCCTCCCACACCTCGGCGAAGGCGGTCTCCCGCTCGATGGCGGCCTGGGGCGGGGAGAGGAAGCCGAACCAGACCACGGCGCCGAGCACGATCGGCAGCCCGATGCACATGTTGATCACCGCCGAGGTGGTGATGTAGGCGGGCAGGATCTGGGACGGGAAGACGACCTTCTGGATCAGGTTCGAGTTGTCCACCAGGCAGTTGGTGATCCGGCTCAGCGACTCCGCGAAGGCGGTCCAGACGATGATGCCGGCGAGCATGACCAGCGACACCTCGAGCGCGCCCTGCTCGTCGCCCCAGCGCGTGTTGAGGATCACGCGGAAGACGAAGGTGAAGACCAGGAGGTTGATCACCGGGAACAGGATCGACCAGAAGAAGCCCATGCTCGAGCCCACGTAGCGGGCCTTCAGGTCTCGGGCGATGAGATCCTTCAGCAGCGCGCTGTGCTGCGCGATGGACTTGAGCAGGTAGAGCATGGGGGACGCCCGGGAAGGTTACCCCGCGGCGGTGCGCCGGGGGCTGCCACGGCGTCGAGTCCTCGCCTCACGCTGGGCCACCGCTGGCCGGGAGCGGCGCTGGGGCGGGGGATCCCTCAGCGCGTGGGGAAGTAGTCGAAGACCTCCACGGCCTTGAAGTTCCCCCTGTGAGCCTCGACCAGCGCCTGGTGAACGGGGTGGGGACCGTAGGCCTCGTACGCCTCCGGGCTCGCGAACTCCACGTGGAGTCCCACGTGGAAGTCCTGGCGGTTGACCTTGCGCTGCTGGCTCTCGTCCCGGACGCCTGCGGTCACGTGAAGCACCCCAGGGATGTCGCCGAGCGTCGAGCAGGCCCGGGCCAGCGCCTCGCACGCCTCGGGGGAGCTGTCCTCCAGGGTGAAGAACACGTCGTGGAGGACCTGGGTCCCTTGGAGGGCTGCGTTGCCCTGTTGGGAGGGGCCAGCGCAGGCGGCGAGGAGGAAGGCGGCGGAGAGGAGTCGGAGCATGGTGGGATGGGGTCAGGTGGGGCCCGAGAGTATGGGGCCCAGCCGCTCCCAGACCAAAGGGGCCACGAACGCGGCGCGCCGATCGCTCCAGCGATCGGCGCGCCGCCACCACGCTCACCCCCCGGCAGGGGGCGCTCTCTCTCTTCAGGACGCCAGCAGGGTCGGCGTCAGGGTCTCCCTGGCTGAGACGCCGAAGAGGCCCTCGTGCACGTCGACGGTCACCGTCTGCCCCGGCCCGATGTCGTCCCGCAGGATGGCCTCGGCCAGGAGGTTCTGCACGTTGCGCTGGAGGGCGCGCTTGAGGGGCCGGGCGCCGAACTCGGGGTCGTAGCCCTCCTCGGCCAGGGCCTCCAGGGCCGCGTCCGTGAGGACCAGCTCCATGTCCCGGTCCGCGAGCTGGCGCGCCAGGCGCTCCACCTGCACGTCGACGATGCTGCGGATCTGGTCTCGCTCGAGGGGCTTGAAGGACAGCACCTCGTCCAGCCGGTTGATGAACTCGGGTCGGAAGTAGTCCTTCACCGCGTCCTCTCCCCGCAGGTTGCTCGTCATGAGGACCAGCGTCTGGGTGAAGTCCACCGTCCGGCCCTGGCCGTCGGTGAGCCGGCCGTCGTCTAGGACCTGAAGCAGCACGTTGAACACGTCAGGGTGAGCCTTCTCGACCTCGTCGAGCAGGATCACGCTGTGGGGCTTGCGCCGCACGGCTTCGGTGAGCACGCCGCCCTCGTCGTGGCCGACGTAGCCGGGAGGCGCGCCGATCATGCGGCTGACGGAGTGCTTCTCCATGAACTCGCTCATGTCGACGCGGATCATGTTGCGCTCGTCGTCGAAGAGGAACTCCGCGACCGCCTTGGCGGTCTCGGTCTTGCCGACGCCGGTGGGGCCGAGCATCAGGAAGGCGCCCAGGGGACGCGTCTCCTCCACGAGCCCGGCGCGGGCCCGGCGGACCGCCTGGCTGATCGCCGCGAGGGCGTCGTCCTGGCCGACCACGCGGGCGCGCAGGCCCTCCTCCATCTGGAGCAGCTTCTGCCGCTCGGTCTCGAGGAGCTTGTCGGCGGGGATGCCCGTCCAGCGGGCGACCACCTTCGCGATCATCTCGTCATCCACCGCCTCGGGGAGCATGGCGCCCTCCGCCTGGACCCGGTCGAGCTCCTCGGAGGAGGCCTCGATGTTCGCCTCGGTCTCCGGGATCTCGCCGAACCGCAGCTGGCCGACGCGCTCGAAGTTCCCGGCGCGCTCCTCGCGCTCGGCCTCGGCTCGCAGCTCCTCGAGGAGGGCCTTGCCCGCTCGGATGGAGCGGATCAGGTCCTTCTCGGTCGTCCACCGGGTCCGCAGGGCGCTGGCGCGCTCCTCCAGATCCGCCAGCTCCTCGCCGATGGCCGCGATGCGCGCGGCGTTCCGCTCGGCGTCCTCGCCGGCTGCCGCGGTGCGCTCGATCTCCAGCTGCCGCTGACGGCGCTCGATCTCGTCGAGCTCCTGGGGCAGGGAGTCGATGGCGGTCCGCAGCTGCGCGGCGGCCTCGTCGACGCAGTCGATGGCCTTGTCCGGCATGAAGCGGTCCGTGATGTGGCGGTCCGCGAGGCGGGACGCGGCGACGAGGGCGCTGTCGAGGATGCGCACCCCGTGGTGCACCTCGTAGCGCTCCTTCAGTCCGCGCAGGATGGAGATGGTGTCTTCCACCGAGGGCTCGTCGACCATGACGGGCATGAATCGGCGCTCGAGGGCGGCGTCCTTCTCGATGTACTTGCGGTACTCGTCGAGCGTCGTGGCGCCCACACACTTGAGCTCTCCGCGTGCGAGGGCAGGCTTGAGCATGTTCGCGGCGTCCACCGCGCCCTCGGAGCCGCCGGCCCCGACCAGGGTGTGGAGCTCGTCGATGAAGAGGACGATCTCACCCTCCGCCTCCTTGATCTCCTCCAGGACGGCCTTCAGACGCTCCTCGAACTCGCCGCGGTACTTGGCGCCCGCGAGCAGCGCGCCCAGATCCAGGGACATGACGCGCTTGTCCTTGAGCCCGTCGGGCACATCGCCCACCGCGATGCGGTTGGCGAGGCCCTCCGCGATGGCGGTCTTACCCACCCCCGGCTCGCCGATGAGCACGGGGTTGTTCTTCCGCCGTCGGGACAGCACCTGGATCACGCGCCGGATCTCCCCGTCGCGGCCGATCACCGGGTCGAGCTTCTGGGCCTTGGCGTCCGCGGTCAGGTCGCGGGCGTACTTCTCGAGGGCGTCGAAGGTCGCCTCGGGATCAGGGGAGGTGACCTTGCGGTCACCGCGCACCTCCTCGAGGGCGGCCTCGATCCGCTCGGGCCCCGCGTCGCGCGCGGCGAACAGGGCGGCCACCTCCGGCGAGCCCTTCTCGGCCAGGGCCAGCAGGAGGTGCTCGGTCGACACGTACTCGTCGCCCCGCTTGCCCGCGGCGGCGTTGGCCGCGGTGAGGACCTCCGCCAGGGCGCGCGAGCCGGTCACCTGGCCGCCGCTCGCCGTCGGCAGCCGCTGTAGCAGGCCGTCGAGCTCATGGCGGATCGCGCGCGGGTCGACGCCCAGGCGGTCGAGGACCGCCGAGGTGACGCCCTCGGGCTCCTCGAGGAGGGCCGAGGCCAGGTGGGCGGGGGTCAGCTCCGGGTGACCCGCCTGCGCGGCGAGCTCTTGGGCGGCTGCGAGGGCAGCCTGGGAGCGATGGGTGTATTGCGGTTGCATGATTGGAGTACCTCTACTCGGCCCACAGGACGCGGGCCGGACTCTCCCATGGGCAACGGTCATGCCACCGCCATTGAGTGCTGCCACACGCTTTCCAGGGGGCTCCAGGCGCGATGACTGGCCCGCATGCCGCCAATTGGGCAGCGATGGGCGCCATTTTGGCGCGCCAGACTGCCAGTCCGTGCCTCAGGAGGGGACCAGCAGCCGCGCCAGGGTCAGGGACCGCTCGAGGGCGGTGCGCTGGCGGGTGTCGAGGCGCAGGAGGGGCGCGCGCACGTCGTTCCGCGCGGCCTCGAGGGCCGCCAGGGCGCCCTTGACCGGCACCGGATTGGTCGCGATGCGGAGGGCGTCGATCAGCGGGGCGAGCTTCCGCTCCAGGGCGTCCGCCTCGGGGTCGTCGGCTCGCGCCGCCTCGATCAAGCGGGCCGCCTCCCCCGGGACCAGGTTGCCGACGACCGTGATCGCTCCCTGGGCGCCGTTGCGCATCATCGGCCCGATCATCCGGTCGTCCCCGGCGAGCAGGGGGATGGGGAGGGCGCTGGCCAGGGTCCGCGCTCGGGTCGGACGGCCGATGGCCTCGCAGTGTGCGACCACCTCCGGCACGCGCTCGAGGATCTCCTCCAGGGCTTCGGGTCCCAGGTCGGTGCCCGTGCGCTCGGGCTCGTTCACGGTGATCAGCGGGAGCTGGCTGGGGAGGGCGTCGAGGATGTGGCGCAGGTGCGCCGCGAACCCCTTGACGTCCGGCAGGGCGAAGGGCGGCGCGCTCACCAGGAGCGCGTCGGCGCCCGCCACCGCGGCGTTCCTGGCCACCTTGGCGGCGCGCGCCGAGCTCACCTCGGTGATGCCGAAGATCACCCGCAATCGGTAGTCCGAGTTCACCTCCGCGCCCGCGACCGCGCGGGCGACCAGCTGGCCGACCTCGTCCACCTCGAGGGACCAGCCCTCACCCGTGGCGCCACCCACCACGATGGCGGTCGTCCGCTGGCGCGCCTGGTGCTCGATCAGCCGGTCCAGGGCGGGCAGATCGAGCACCCCGTCCCGGAAGGGGGTGGGGAGCGCCGTGATCGAGCCGCTCAGGAAGGCCAGGTCGCCGTCGCTCACGGGCGCGCTCCCTCGATGAGGCGCAGCATGTCCGTGACGCAGCGGTCCACGCCGTCGAACAGCGAGCGCGCGACCATGGCGAAGCCGATGTTGAGCTCCTCGATGCCCTCGATCGCGGCGATCGGGGCCGTGTTCTCGAAGTCGAGGCCATGCCCCGCGTTCACCCGCAGCCCCACCGCGCGCGCGTGGCGCGAGGCCTCGACGAGCCGCTCGAGCTCGGCCGCACGGACGGCGCCGCGGGCGTTGGCGTAGGCGCCGGTGTGCAGCTCGACGAAGGGCACGCCGAGTTCGGCTGCGGCGTCCAGCTGCCGGGGGTCGGGGTCGATGAAGATGGAGACGGCGCCGCCGGCCTCGGTGAGGCGAGGGATCGCGTCTCGGAGTCGGGGCGTCTCCCGGATCGCGTCGAGACCACCCTCGGTGGAGATCTCCAGGCGGTTCTCGGGCACGAGGCAGAAGGCCTCGGAGCCGCTGCCTTCCGCGATGGTCAGCATGGAGTCATCCAGGCTGCACTCGAGGTTCAGGAGGGTCGTGACCGCTTCCCTCAGGCGGTGGATGTCGGCGTCCTGGATGTGCCGTCGGTCCTTGCGCAGATGGCAGGTGATGCCATGGGCTCCCGCGGCCTCGCAGCGCAGAGCCCACTCCACGGGATCCGGGAAGGCTTCCCGGCGGGCCTGCCGGACGGTGGCCACGTGGTCGATGTTGACGTGGAGGCGGGGGATGGGGGCCGGCTCGGGGTTGCTCACCCACGAATCCTAGGTGCCGGGAGGGGCGGCTCCAACGGGGGGCCTGTACTCTTCCGCTCGTGCGCATCATCACCGGACGATTCAGGGGGAGGCGCCTCGCCGCGCCCCCCGGAGAGGACACCCGCCCCATGCTCGGGCGCGTGAAGGAGAACCTGTTCAACATCCTCGGCGACGAGGTGGTGGACGCGGAGGTCCTGGACCTGTTCAGCGGATCCGGCGGCCTCGGTCTCGAGGCGCTCTCCCGCGGGGCCCGCATGGTGCGCTTCGTGGAGCAGGAGAGCTCCGCGCGCCGGGTCCTGCGCAAGAACTGCGAGGCGTGCGGGGTCGACGACGACGAGGTGGAGCACGCGCCCGGCGACGCCCTCATCGGGGACGCCTGGCGGCGCCCGGACGGCAGCCGCTGGGCTGACGTGGCCTTCCTGGACCCGCCCTACCCGATCTGGCGGACCCCCGGGGACCGGGCGACGATGCTGGCCGTGGTCCGCGCGGTGCTCACCGAGGCCGTGGTGCCCGGCGGCGTGCTCATGCTTCACACCCACCCCAGGGACCTGCGCCCCGAGGACCTCGGGCTGTCCGACGAAGAGAAGCCCCGGGTGTACGGGAACTCGGCGCTCTGGTTCCTCCGCGCCCCGGAAGCGTAGGGGCTGCTTCCGCGAGGCCGGGTCCGAAGGGCCGGGCCCCCGACGTTCCTCGCGGGGTCAGGGGCCGGGCGCGCCCGGCGTCGGGTCGTGGTCCGCGGAGATCGGACGCCAGATGAGCGTCTCGAGGGCGAGGACCTCCTCGTCGGACTCGTAGAGCAGGGACTCGTCGAAGTGCAGGCGGGCGCCGTCTCCGAAGGTCAGGCTGCGGGCGATCAGGCTGCCGAACAGCTCGAAGCCGGCGGGGATGGTCATGGACGCCTTCGGCGCGTAGATGGCGCCGTGGAGCACCGTGTTGGCGTTGATGCTCACGGTCGCCGGGTCGGCGCCGTTCTCGGTGTCGCCCGAGATGAACACCTGGAAGTCCCTGGCGGACTCGCTGGTGGAGCGGACCGTGGAGTCGCTGCTGATGTCCCAGTCGCCCTCGCTGTAGATCTCCACGGGGCCGTTCGTGCTGTCGATCACGAGCGTGCTCCCCCCGCCCATGGAGAAGTCCGACATCACGATCTGAGCGGGGCCCTCGATGGTCAGCGTGGAGCCGGCGGTGGCCGAGACCCCATCGAACCCGAGCAGGCCAGGGCCGAGCGTGGCGTCGGCCGTGACCTCGAGGGGGCCGCTGGAAGAGACGGTCGGGGGCTCGATGGGCGGGAAGACGACGTTCTCTTCCAGGGACTCCCGGTCGCCGGTGAGGACCACGTTGGATCCGTTATCGAGGATCATCCCGTTC
>CAZEFP010000157.1:0-7353 GCA_964511565.1 uncultured Planctomycetaceae bacterium | reverse complement strand
CCATGGCCGGCTACGATGCGGCATTGGTGCAGGCCCTGGAGGCCGCGCGGGGCGAGCTGTTGGAGACCCCGGCGGACGCTGCTCGTTGGATGGACCTCGGCATGCTCTTCGAGGCCCACCTGCAGCTCGAGCTGGCCGAGCGCTGCTACGGGCGAGCGGTGGTGCTCGA
This sequence comes from uncultured Planctomycetaceae bacterium, assembly GCA_964511565.1. Lineage (GTDB taxonomy): Bacteria > Planctomycetota > UBA1135 > UBA1135 > Saltatorellus. The sequence continues at coordinate 7,184 of CAZEFP010000157.1, read as the reverse complement.
TGACGCTGCCCCGCGGTCCTGGTATCGACTCGCGGCGATGCGGGGCAAGAACGGCCGGGTACCGGAGGCGCTCGAAGCCCTGGCGCGCGTGGAAGCGCTCGAGCCAGGCTACGCGCCCGCCTGGCGCCGTAAGGGGTGGCTCCTGCTCGCCGCCGGACGGCCCGCCGAAGCCGGGCAGGCCTTCGAGCGCGCCTCCGCGCTCGACCCGACGGACTCCGTCGCGCGGCTCGGCCTCGTGGAGTCAGCGCTCGAGGAGGGCGACGCCACGGGGGCGCTCGCGCGGCTGGATGGCCTCGAGAGCATCGCCCCTTCGAGCCAGGCCTTCTACCACCGGCTGCGGGGGAGGGCCCTCTCCAGCCTCGGCCGCTTCGAGGAGGCCGAGCCGGAGCTCTCGCGCGGGCGCGGCGCGCGAGTGGGCGGAGCGGACCCCTGGATGCGAGAGGTGAACGCGCTCAAGGTCGGGGAGTCCGCCATCCTCCTCCGGGCCGAGCGGATGATCGAGGGAGGCCAGGCCGCCGCCGCGGTCGAGCTGCTCCGCGGGCTCGAGGACCGAGACCCGGACGACCCGCGGGTCTTCAAGCGCAAGGGGCGGGCGCTCGCGCGGATGGGAGACTGGCCAGGGGCCGCGGCTGCCCTGAGCCGGGCTTCAGAGCTGGATCCCGAGGACCGCGGACTCGCCCTGGCCTCGGCCTCGGCCATGGTGAACGCGGGGGACGCCGAAGGCGCGCTGCTGGCGGCGGACCGCCTCCTGGTCATCGATCCCGGCTTCGCCGACGCACACGAGCTGCGCGCCGAGATGTTGCTGGCCATCGGGAGACCGGCAGAGGTGCCCGCCGCGGTCGAGGCGGCCAGGGCACGGGGCGTCGGGACGGTCGGGTTGGCGGTCACCGCCGGGAAGGCGGCCCTCGAACTCCAGGACTTCGACGGTGCACGCGCCGCCTTCGAACGCGCGCTCGCGCTGGACGAGGGGAGCGCGGACGCCCTGGCGGGTCGAGCGCTGTCATGCCTCGAGCTCGGGGCGCCGGAGGCGGCCGCGTCCTCCGTGGCTTCGCTCCGATCCATCGACCCCGAGCATCCCCTGCTCTCGGTCCTCGAGGAGACGCTCGCGGCAGGGGGAGGACGATGAGGCGGCGAGGGCTCCTCGTGATCGCTCTGGGGCTTGCGGCTTGCGCCGGAGAACCCGGAGAGCCCCCCGCCAGCGAGGGCACGGGGGCGGCCAGCGAGGCGTGGTTCGTGGACGAGACGGCGGCGCGTGGGGTCGACTTCGTGCACCGCTCCGGGCACGGGGAGCGCTTCTTCTTCCCCGAGCTCATGGGGGGCGGCGTGGCGCTGTTCGACAAGGAGGGCGACGGTGACCTCGACCTCCTCATGGTGCAGAGCGGGACCCTCACGGGGCCTGAGGTCGGCGACCACCGGCTGTACGAGAACGACGGCAGCGGGGTCTTCACGGACGTCACAGCAGCCGCAGGAATCGTTCCAGGTGGCTACGGGATGGGGGCCGCCGCCGCGGACTACGACGGGGACGGGGACGTGGACCTCTACATCACCTGCGTCGGTCCCAACCGGCTCCTGCAGAACGACGGGGACGGTCGCTTCACGGATGTCACGGCCCGGGCGGGGGTGGGGGACGACCGCTGGGGGACGAGCGCGACGTTCCTCGACCTGGACCAGGACGGGCACCTGGACCTGTTCATCACGAACTACGTGGACTGGAGCGTGGCGACGGAGAAGGACTGCTTCGATCCCACCGGGCTCGCGGACTACTGCAGCCCCCTCGCCTACGGCGCGCCCTCGGTGGACACCCTCTACCGCAACAACGGGGACGGCACCTTCAGCGACGTGAGCGTGGCGATGGGTCTGGACGCCACCCCGGGCAACGGACTGGGCGCCGTCGCGGGGGACTTCGACGGCGACGGACAGGTGGACCTGTTCGTGGCCAACGACCAGATGCCCGACAGCCTCTGGCTCCGCGGGGACGACGGGCGCCTCGTGGACCGGGCCGAGCGCTTCGGCTGCGCGAGGGACCCGCACGGCAACCCCCGGGCGGGGATGGGCGTGGACGCCGTGGACGTGGAGGGCGACGGCGATCTGGACCTGCTCGTCGTGCACATGGCGCGGGAGCAAGACGGGTTCTTCCGGAATCGAGGCGACGGCTTCATCGAGGAGACGCGCCTCTCCGGCATCGGCATGGGGACGTTCCGCCGTACCCGCTTCGGGGTCGGGTTCCATGACTTCGACGCGGACGGGTGGCTGGACCTCTATGTCGCGAACGGGCGGGTCAACCAGATGATGGCGCCGATCTCGTCGGGCGATATCTACGCCGAGCCCAACAGCCTCCTCCAGGGCCTTCCCAACGGACGCTGGAAGCCCGTCGAGCCGCCCGGAGGGACCGCTCCCGAGGTGCTCCTCACGAGCCGAGGCGCAGCCTTCGGTGACCTCGACGGGGATGGAGACGTGGACCTGGTGGTCGGGAACCGTGACGGGCGGGGCCAGGTCCTGATCAACGTCGCCGCGGGCGATCGTCGCCAGCTCACCGTGCGGCTCCTGGATGGCCCCTCGGATGCCCTGGGAGCGACCGCCGCCATCACCCTCGGTGAGCGGACCCTGCGGCGCACGGTGAAGCCGGGGTACAGCTACTGCAGCTCGAGCGCACCCTCGCTCCACTTCGGCCTCGGGGACCATCGTGGCCCCCTGGAGGTCGAGGTGCGTTGGCTGGATGGGACGCAGGAGGCTTTCTCCGCCGGGGAAGGGGACACCTCCCTCCGCCTCGTCCGGGGACAGGGCCGCTGACCCCGGGATTCGCGACGCGGAACACGGGGTCAATTCCCATCAGAGAGTCCGTGCGGTGTGGCGCCGGATCGGGCTCCTCCACCGCGGCGGCGGATGGGCCGCATGTTCCTTGGGGAGGAGAAGATGGACGCGATCGAGAAGCAGATCGATGAGTTTCGCTACGAGGCGGTGGACGGCGCCAAGGTGCGGATCGTCGAGGACATGGCCGTCAACGACGACGAGCGGGTCATCCCCTTTCTGCTCGAGGTCCTCTGCGATCCGGACGAGTTCGAGCTCGCGCGGGTGGAGGCAGCGAAGCTCCTCGGCTCGGGCTTCGAGGTGCAGCGCGAGCGCATCTGCGAGGCGCTCGCCGAGGTCCTCGATCGAACCCACGCCTCCGAGGCGGTGTTCAACCCGGTGATGGACGCAGCCAGCGCCTATGACCATCACTCCACCGAGCTGCGTGCTGCCCTGCGCCGCGCGGAGGAGAGAGCCCTCGAGGCAGACCCGCAGGGGGTCAGCCGCCGCGAGACCTCGACGAGGGACGCGGAGCTCGCGCTCGGGTTCCTGGACGAGCTCGGCGGACTGGAGCTCTGAGTCTCGCCGGGCGGCCTCAGCCGTCGATCCGGGCGGGGAGCGGTTCGCCCTCCGGGACGAAGCTCATGGAGATGGAGTTCACGCAGTGACGCGTGTTCTTCTCCGTGAAGCGTTCGCCGATGAAGACGTGCCCGAGGTGTCCATCACAGTTCTCGCAGAGGATCTCGGTCCTGCGGCCGTCCGCGTCGGTCTCGCGACGGACCGCGCCCGCAATCTCATCGTCGAAGCTCGGCCACCCGCAGTGACTCTCGAACTTGTCCTCTGAGAGGTAGAGGGCCGCGTTGCACCGCCTGCAGATGTAGGTGCCCTTCGCCTTGTTGCCGAGGAGCGCTCCGGTGCCGGGGCGCTCGGTGCCCTTCCGGAGGATCACGTACTCCTCGGAGCTGCTGAGCTCGTTGAACTCGCCTTGGACGGAGTCTTGCATGGGGGATCGGGGGTCGATGCTGGGGGCGGTCTCCTCGGTGGCGGCTTCCGCTGGCGCGGCCGTCTCCTCGGGCTCCCTGGCGGTCGCCTCGCCGACCACTGCAGTCTCCGGCGCCTTCGGCTTCACCGCCGGGGTGGCAAGGGATACCGGGGGCGCTTCGTCGGTTCCGGCTTCAGGGGACGAAGTCGAGGTCCGCGGGGCGGAGTCACCGTCGAGGTCCGCGGGCGCCTGGGTACAGCAGGCCACCAGGGCGGCGGTGAGGAGGAGGGGGAGGGTCTTGAAGGGGCTCATGGGGAACGCTTCGGGTCGGCACGCATCATGGGCGACGGCCGCCGCCATTGGTAGCGGACCACCGGGGAGAAGAGCGAGCTTCTACAGGGACGGAACCTGGGGCCCATGGTCGTGGGGGGGCCTGGCGGACACGCCCCCGGGTCCGCCAGGGCCGCAGGCCTACAGGGGGAGCTCCACCTCGACCTCGGAGGTCTCGCCTGGGCGGACCTCGAACTCCACGGGCTCGCTCGCGCGGCGTCGCACGCCGCCCTCGCGGTCAGAGGTCTCGACCGTGGCGGTCCACTTGCCCGACGCGAGGCCGCCGATGCGTGCCCGGCCGGCCCGCAGGAGCTCGACCTTGGACTGGTCCGAGGATCCCTCCTCCACAGGCACCAGCGTGACCCACGCCACATCCTCGGACTCGCCATTGTCGGCGAGCACGATGAGGGCAGCTCCGCCCTCGACCAGCTTCACGGCACCGACGTCAAGCGTCCTGCCGGCCTCCACCGACAGGTCCTTGAGGACCTTGTCCGTGTACCCACTGGCCTTGAGGACGAGCTGCAGCTTGGTGTCGGACTTGACGCCCTTGACCCTGAACGAGCCGTCCTGGCCCGTCTTCTGGTTGGTCTCGGTCAGGCCGAGGAACTGACGGGAGATCCTCGCCGACTCGTCCCTGACCGACCGGCGGATCTCGACCGAGGCGCCGACGATCCCGTCCCCCTTCGAGTCGACGGCGCGCCCCTCGATGCAGCTGATGGCCAGGTCGAAGGTCACGGTGTTGGTTCCTGGCTCGACCTCGAGGTCCACCCGGGCCGGCATGGTCAGGTCCTCGTGGCGGATGAGCGCCGCCGCCGTGCCCGTGCCAAGGTCGGTCACCTCGAAGCGCCCCTCGCCGTCCGTGGTGTCCGTCGAGGGCAGGTTCCCGAACCCCGCGAACTGGTCCTGGATGTTGATGAACTGCTCTTGCCGGTCGGCCTGGTCCCCCGGGACGACGGAGACGCGCGCTCCTGAGGCGGGCGCTCCGTCGATGAGGATGAGCCCGGTCAGGGTGGCAGAGCTCGGGAGCAGGTAATCGATGCGGACCTTGGTGTTCGCCGCGAGGTCCACGCTCTGCCACTCACTCTGGTCGTCGCCGAGCGACGCTCGCCTGCCGAAGGGCTGTCCGGCGTTTCGCATGGCGCGCACCTCGTAGGCGCCGGCGCGGAGGCCGTCGAAGACCGCCAGCCCGTCCTTCCCCGACGCCTTGCCGGCCTTCCAAGGGCGCTCCTCGTCGACGTTCCGACACTCCACCCGTGCGCCCGGGATCAGGAGGTCATCTTCTCCGACGACCCCAACGGTCAGTTCGGCACCTCGGGAGAGGGCGACCCTGATGCGCTCCCCGTCCGCACGCGCGGCCATCGGCTCCTCGACGTAGGTGCCGTACCCTCGGGCCTTCACCTCGAGCCTCGCCGCGGGGTCTCCCAGGTCGGAGAGCTGGCAGCGGCCGGCACGGTCGGTCTTGGCCCAGGACTCCTGTCCGTTGGTGCCGAGCATCATCTCCCGGGGATTCGCCTCCCGCCTCGTGGAGAGCGTCACCCGCGCCTTGCGGATGGGCTTGCCCGTGACCGCGTCGACGACCTCGAACTCGAGGGCACGCGCGCGCTCCAGCTCGAGGATGCCTCCAGAGACGAGCGCCCCCTCGGCGATGGTGATGGGCTCGGTGACCCCTCGCTTGTAGCCGGGCGCGTCCACGGTCACCGTGAGGTCGCCTCGATCTCCGTTCGGCCGCAGCTCGTGCAGGGTCAGCTTCCCGTTCGCGATGCGCTTGGGCGCGCGTCCGCCCTTCGGCGTCAGCATGACCTTGGCGGATCGCTCGCCCCATCGGGCGAGGACGGTCAGCTCCTCCACGGGCTTGCGGCTCAACCGGTCGATCACCTTCAACTCCAGCGTTGCGCCGGGGTCGAAGTTCAGGGAGTGGAAGGAGCCGTCCGCGGTGGCGTCCACGGAGTTCGAGAGGATGACCGTCTCGACGAACTGCCGCCTCTCCATGGCCTGGATCCGGTAGCGGGCGCCGGGCTCGAGGCCGCCGATCTCGAAGCTCCCGTCACCCTTGACCTCGGCGGTCTCCTCCCCCGCCGGGGAGAGGCGCGCGGCCATGAGGGTCTGGAACCGTGAGTTACCGTCGGACTCCTTCGGGTCGAGGGCGCTCGCGGCCACCTTGCCGTACTCGCGGCCCGGGGGGTATCCGGAGACCACCCCGCGGATCACTCCCGCCCGCTCTGCGGTGATCTCGATGTTGACCAGCACATCCCCCGCGCGCTTCACGGCGCCCTCGAACCGGGCGGGCATGATCGAGTCGTGTTCAGCGAGCAGGACGATCTTCCCCTCCGGCTCGTGCTCGAGCTGGAAGTACCCGTCCGCGTCGGTGGCCTCGAACCCCAGCATGCTGGAGAAGCCGATCTGGTCCATGGTCGAGACCATCTGATCGCCCTCGCGCTCGATGCGCCGGACGCGGGCGCCTTCGATCGGGCGGCCGAGGTCGTCCCTGACCCAGCCCTCGATGACCACGGCGCCATCGAGGATGATGTCCCCGAGGTTCGTGGTGCTGTCTCCCTCGAAGATGTGCTTGATGGGGGCGTCGAGGTACCCGCGGGCGTCGGCCTTGACCCCGATCGTGAGGCCGAGCGGTTCGGAGTCCTCGGCCGCGAAGCGCCCCTCGTCGTCGGTGGTGGCCTCGAGCCGGAGCTGCCGGGGGGCGCCAAAGGAGCGCACGGCGATGGTGTTGGCCTGTTCCCAGGGCATCAGCTCGATCTGGACGCCCGCGAGGGGGCGCCCCAGTGAGTCCAGCAGGCGACCGCGATAGGGGCCATCCACAGCGACCTCGCCGCGTCGCCTGCGGACCCGGTCACGGGGGCCCGCCGCCTCCGCTGCGGGGCGGGGCAGCGCCGCCTCGCGCATTCCATCCGAGGGCTTCGCTCGTAGAGCGGAGAGGTCGGTCGCGGCCTCAGGTGCGGCGCCCCGCGAGGCCTCTGCGGACACCTCGGCGATCAGGTCAGGATCCGCAGGCCGATCGTCCTCGGCGAGGAGGAAGAGGCCCGTCAGGCCCGCAATGGCGGCGGCGAGGAGCAGGAGGGCGGTGCGTTGA
>CAZEFP010000156.1:0-7365 GCA_964511565.1 uncultured Planctomycetaceae bacterium | reverse complement strand
CCAGCTCCCCACGGCGGGAGTCCCGGGCCAGCGCTCCTCCGCGACAGAGGTCGAGTGCCCGAGCATCTCCCACAGCTGCTGCGCCTTGGTCGGCATGAAGGGGGCCATCCATCGGGCCTGCCAGTTCAGCCACTCACAGAGCGTGTTGAGGGCCGAAGCGGCCTTGGCCGGATCCTCCTTTCGCAGGGCCCAGGGCGCCATCCGGTCCACGAAGACGTTGGCGACCGTGGCGTTGGCCACAACGGCTTCCGCCGCGCGGCGGAAGCGGAACTCGCGGACGTGTGCGGCCGGGTCCTCGATGGGGCCGCAGTCCTCGAGGATCAGCTGGTCCATCTCGTCGCGGTGAGCCTCCTGGAGCTCGGGCACCACGCCATCGAAGTTCTTGGCGATGAACTTCAGCACCCTGGTGGCGAGGTTGCCGATGTTCCCCGCCAGCGCGGTGTTCGCGGTCTGAATCAGCTGCTCGAGTGAGAACTCCGAGTCAGCGGTCTCCGGCATGGTGGAGCAGAGATAGAAGCGGGTCGCGTCAACGCCCCATTCCTTCACGAAGTCGACCACGTCGAAGGCGTTGCCGCCAGAGGTCGAGAACTTGCCTCCCTTCAGGTTGTAGAACTCGTTGGCCGGGACGGCCGCGGGCAGGACATAGCCGTCCTGGACGCCGTGCAGCATGGAGGGGAAGACGAGGCAGTGGAACGGGATGTTGTCCTTCCCGATGAAGTGCACCAGCCGTGTGTCCTCGCCCTGCCACCAGTCCTTCCAGGCTTCGGGCGTGCCGCGATCCCTCATCAACTCCTTGGTGAAGCTGATGTATCCGATCGGCGCATCGAACCAGACGTAGAGGACCTTGCCCTCGCCGGCTTCACCGACCTCTGGAGGGAGGCTGACGCCCCAGCTCATGTCCCGGGTGATCGCTCGCTCGGGAACATCCTCGAGGAGGTTCTGAATGAACTTCTCGACGTTGGTCTTCCACTCGTGATCTCGAATCCACCCGCCGATCTTGTCGTCGCGGAGCTTCGGCAGGTCGAGGTACCAGTGCGTCGTGGTGCGCTCCTCCGGCGTCGAGCCGCAGATCTTGCAGCGCGGGTCCGTGAACTGGAGCGGGTCGATCCAGGTCCCGCAGGCTGGGCACTCGTCGCCGCGCGCCGCCTCATGCCCGCACTTGTAGCAGGTGCCCTCGACGTACCGGTCGGCGAGGAACATGTCGTCGTGCACGCAGAACAGCTGCTGCGTCTGGCGCTCGACGAGGTAGCCATTCGCGAGGAGCCTCGAGAAGAACTCTCGGGACAGGTCGGCGTGGTCCGGGCAGGTGCTGGTCCCGGAGACGATGTCGTACCTGATGTCGAGCGCGTCGAAGGTGGCGCGCATGTTCCCGTTCCAGCCGGCCACGTAGGAGGCGTAGTCCTCGCCCGCCTTCTCTGCGGAGATGGTGATGGCGACCCCGTGATCGTCCGATCCTGAGACGGCGAGGACCTCCTCGCCGCACATCCGGAGGGTGCGCACGTAGACGTCGGCCGGCAGGTAGGCGCCGGCGATATGGCCGAAATGAAGCGGCCCGTTGGCATACAGGAGGGCCGAAGTGACGATGGTGCGGGCCACGGAGCTGCTGGTTGGCGCTGGGACGGGGGGGGTCAGGTCTGCGACAGCCCGTCTCGCTCGCCCGGTTTCGGCGGGCGGAGGAGGGGATGAGGCGGCCCGGAAGACTAAGATCTTCCGCCCAAGAACACCGCCACCGATCCTGCGGTCCGGTTCAGACCTGCAGGATTTCCCATCCCGGCGGCCGTTGACACCCTCAGAACCTCCGGGCTCCTTCCGGCCCGACCACCCATGGACGCTTACAAGCAGCTGGACTTCTTCGAACTCGACGATCAGTACTCCGAGGACGAGCTGATGGTCCGCGACGCCGTCAAGGGCTGGGTGGGGGAGCGATTCCTGCCCGGCGTGATGGAGCACTTCGAGGCGGGGACCTTCCCCATGGACCTCGTGCCCGAGCTCGCCGAGCTCGGCGTCTTCGGACCCACGACCCCCGAGGAGTACGGCGGGGCCGGCATGAACAGCGTCGCTTACGGCCTGATCTGCCAGGAGCTGGAGCGGGGCGACTCGGGCCTGCGGAGCTTCTGCTCGGTGCAGGGCTCGCTCGTGATGTGGCCCATCAACGAGTACGGCAGCGAGGAGCAGAAGCGGGAGTACCTCCCGAAGCTCGCCAGCGGCGAGATGATCGGAAGCTTCGGCCTGACCGAGCCCGACTTCGGGTCCAACCCCGGCGGGATGCTCACCACCGCGCGGAAGGAGGGGGACGAGTACGTCCTCAACGGCCGCAAGATGTGGATCACCAACGGCAGCGTCTCCCAGATCGCCATCGTCTGGGCGAAGCTCGAGGGCCGTGTGCGGGGCTTCATCGTCCCGACGGACCTCCCCGGCTTCAGCGCCCCGGACCACAACCACAAGTGGAGCCTTCGCGCTTCGGTCACGAGCGAGCTGGTGCTCGAGGAAGTGCGCGTCCCCGAGACCGCCATCCTCCCCGGCGTGGACGGCCTCCGCGGTCCGCTCTCCTGCCTGACCCAGGCCCGGTACGGCATCGCCTGGGGCGCGCTGGGCGCCGCCCACGCCTGCTTCGACGAGACGCTCAACTACCAGAAGGAGCGCATCGTCTTCGACAAGCCGGTCGCGGCCTATCAGATCCCGCAGCAGAAGTTCGCCAACATGGCGACGGACATCACCTGCGGCCAGATGCTGGCCCTGCGGCTCGGCCGCCTCAAGGACGAGGGGCGCTTCACCGCCCCGCAGGTCTCCATGGCCAAGCGCAACAACGTCATGCTCGCCCTCGAGACGGCGCGGACGTGCCGCGACATGCTCGGCGCGAACGGCGTGACCCTCGAGTACGGCGTCGGCCGACACATGCTCAACCTCGAGTCCGTGGTGACCTACGAGGGCACCCATGACATCCACACCCTGGCCATCGGCGCCGAGGTCACGGGCATCCAGGCCTACCGCTGATCCAGGCGCGCCCACAGGGCGCCCCGGAAGCGAAGAGAGCCCCCCTCCGCGACGCGCGGTGGGGGGCTCTCTTCGTTGCTCGGGTCTCGCTCACTCCAGGAGCGGATCCGGCGGCCAGGCCGCGCCGGGCCTCAGCCCTCTGGCTCGGCGGTAGCCTCGCCCTGGCTGAGCTTCTCCACCACAGGGGTCAGGTCGGAGAGGACCTTGGAGAGCTGCTGCTCCTCGTCCTCCTCGAGATTGCCGCGGGTCTTCTCCGCGAGCATCCGGAGGTCATCGAGGAGCATCCTGGCGTTGTCCGGGTTCGGGGAGGTCCCGCCAGTGACGGGGTTCTCCAGGAGCCCGCACGACATCATCAGCTGGTAGGCGAGGCGGGTGGTGAAGAGCCGGAAGTCGCCGCCGGGGAGCGGGACGTTCTCGGCGGTGCGCTTGGGGTCGGTCATTTGACTTCCTCTAGTGGGCGCCCGCTGTCGTTCGACTTGCGGGGCACCTCCTCTCTCATGCAGTTGCGCGCGGCCCCGATGAACCCTCGGAAGATGGGCTGGGGCGAGAGGGGCTTGCTCTTGAACTCGGGGTGGAACTGCACGCCGATGAAGAACGGGTGGGCGGGGATCTCGACGATCTCGACCAGGTCCCGCTCGGGGTTGACGCCGGAGAGGGTCATCTCCGAGGCCGTGAAGACCTCACGGTAGGCGTTGTTGAACTCGAACCGGTGACGGTGGCGCTCCGAGATGGAGCTCGCCCCATAGAGCTCGTGGGCCAGCGTGCCGTCCTCGAGGTCGCAGTCGTAGGCACCGAGCCGCATGGTCCCTCCGAGGGGGACACCCTCCTGGTCGTCCATGAGGCTGATGACCGGATGGGGCGTCGACGCGGCGAGCTCGATGGTGTTCGCGCCCTCGAGTCCCAGGACGTTCCGGGCGTACTCGATGACCGCGCACTGCATACCGAGGCAGATGCCGAAGAAGGGGATCCCGTTCTCTCGGGCGAAGCGAATCGCCCTCATCTTGCCCTCGAGGCCGCGCTCACCGAAACCCCCAGGGATCAGGATGCCGTGCACGCCATCGAGCTGGCTCTCGGCTTCCTCCGTGGAACCCAGGGTCTCGGCGGAGACCTTGCGAAGGCGGACATCCACATCGTGGGAGACGCCCGCGTGGGAAAGAGCCTCGTAGATGGACTTGTAGGCGTCGTGCAGCTCGACGTACTTGCCGACCACCGCGATCTCCACGCTCTCGTCGATGGCGCGAATGCGGTCGATCATCGCGGACCAATCGCCGAAGGGCGTCTCCTCCTCGAAGGGGAGCCTGAGGCGCTCACAGACGATCCGGTCGAGCTTCGCCTTGGTGAGATCGATGGGCACCTCGTAGATCGAGAAGTCCACGTCGCGCTCCTCGATCACGTACTCCTCGCGGACGTTGCAGAAGAGACTGATCTTCTGGGCCATCCCCTCCTGCATCGGGACCTCCGTGCGGCACACGAGGACGTCGGGCTGAATGCCGATCTCCCGCAGCTTGCCCACCGACTGCTGGGTGGGCTTGGTCTTCAGCTCGCCCGAGGCGCGCAGGTAGGGGAGCAGCGTGAGGTGGATGAACATCACATCCTCCCGCGGCCGCGCGAGGGCAAACTGGCGGATCGCCTCGAGGAAGGGCAGGGACTCGATGTCACCGACGGTGCCACCGATCTCGGTGATGGCCACGTCCACGTCGGGGTCCGTGACGCCCTCGACGATGGCCTCCTTCAGGGCGTCCGTGATGTGAGGGATCACCTGGACCGTCTTGCCGAGGTAGTCGCCTCGGCGCTCCTTCTGAATGACGGAGCTGTAGATCTTGCCCGTGGTGAAGTTCGAGGCCTTGGTCAGCCGGGCGTGGGTGAAGCGCTCGTAGTGGCCCAGGTCCAGGTCGGTCTCCGCGCCGTCGTCGGTGACGTAGACCTCACCGTGCTGGAACGGGCTCATGGTGCCCGGGTCCACGTTGATGTAGGGGTCCAGCTTCTGCATGGAGACCTTGAGCCCGCGGCGCTCGAGGATCATGCCGATGGCGGCAGAGGTCAGGCCCTTGCCCAGGCTGGAGACCACGCCCCCGGTGATGAAAATGTGCTTCGGCATCAACGATTCCCCCCGATGTTCCGTCCGTAAGCGGGCTGCTCGAATTGAACGCTTCCTTCGACGCTGTTGTAGCCCTGGTAAGCGTTGTACACCTCAACGTAGAGGCTCATGAACTGGATGAACGCCGAGAGGTCGCTCTGCTGGTCCACGTGGGTCGTGCTGCCGTTCGTCGTGATCTCGAACGACTTGCCCTTGGAGCCGCTGGCCGTGGGAGCGGCGGGGCCGGAGACCGTCCACTGGTCGAGCCCGCTCTCCTTCAGCGCCTGGAGGAGGCCGGTCATGGCGTCGTCGTGGCAGGCCTTGGCCGACGCCTTCGCGGGGTCCTGGTCGAGCTTGGAGTAGTAGCTCAGCCTGCGCTCCTCGTAGTTCGCCCCCTCGTATCCGAGCTCAGCCAGCATCGAGCTGCTGATGAGCGTCATCTCCTTGCCGAAGGTGTAGTCCCTGAAGACGATCTTCCCCGCGGTGGAGGTGGAGCTTCCGGCGGCGGGCCCGCCGGTGCCCGCGCAGGCGGAAAGGAGGGATACAGCGCAGGCGAGAGCCAACAGCGCAGCTTGTCGGACGGGCGCAGACATGTGGGGGGAGGAGTCGGAGGCCGGAGCGAGGTGGAACGCATCCCCGGGGCGAGTGCACGATGCCCTGGCAGCCTTGGCGGACCCCCTGAACATCCGCGCTTGGCAGGTCGATCCAACGGTTCGGTTGGAGCGGCCTGCTGGGTGGGGGGAGACCCCTCACTCCGTGGACCTCGCAACCCTACTCAGCAGCGAGGCCGCTCTCAAGGCGAACGTCGATTGCCTTGGCGCCGGTCTCGAAGGAGCCGATGAGGAGCTCGCCGTGGACCGGGGAGAACCGCCAGCCGTCGTCGGAGCTCTCGCCCCCTCGGCGGACGTCGTCCCTCTCCGCGTGGACCCCTCCGGGATCGATCGGCTCGAGGCGGCCGGTGATGATTCGCCGGCCCTCCGCGTCCGCGTCGAGGGTGGCCATGTCGAACCAGAGGTGGGCCCTCGCCCCGCGTCGGACAGCCTCGAAGCGGTCCTGGAGGGCGAGGGGGCCCTGGTCGGGAGCGAGGAGGAACCCCTCGGTCCAGGTCGATCCCTGGGGCCAGGCGCGCACGTCTCCGCGGCCCCAGTCCGGCCTTCGATAGGAGGTGTATCCCCGCCGCCCGCTGGCGTCCGAGACGCGGAGCCCCAGGGCATAGCCTCCCCGCACGACCTCACCGCGCTGGGCGATGTCGACCTCGACCCAGTAGAGGCCGTCGCCCGGGAGCCTCGAGACCCGCAGGTCGTCCAGGCTCATCATCTCGCGCTCAGGCCCCAGGGGCCGCTCCAGCCGCACGCTGGAGGGGGGCCGCGGGCCCGCGGGCGAGGCGGCGCGGACCACCCTGCGGCGCGTTCCCTCGGGGACCTCGCGGGTGAACACCAGGACGGCCCCGGTCCCCGTGTCCGCCGAGCGGTCCCAGAAGGCGGCGGCCACGTGGAACTCCCGGGAGAGCAGCTCCACGATCTCCGTGGACTCGGGGGCCGACAGGAGGGAGGAGTGCACCAGCAGCGCGTCCTGGGCCTCCATACGGGCCAGGCTGCTCGCCATGGCCTCGGGGTCCTGCCGTGCCGTGGCCGCATCGAGCTGGAACGGGAGCTTCTCCAGCTCCCACTCCTGAGGTGTGCGGAAGAGGACGGCCCAGTGGTAGCTGGAGGCGACCTTCGGCGCACGACCAGGGGCCGAGACCGGGGCCTCCGCCAGCCAGGCCGCGGCGCGCTCGAAGGCGCCGAACGGAGCGGTGGGGGTGAGCGAGGCCAGCAGCGAGGCATGGACGATGCCCCCGAGGACCATGGTCGCCACCGCCGCGGCTCGCAGGCGCTGCCCGAGCGCCGCGGGACCACCGGCGATGGTCAGCAGGCCGACCCCCATGTACGCCGCGTAGGCAGGCAGCACCGGGAGCCAGATCCGCATGTCCTTGCTGCCCTTGAAGCTCGTCAGGGCCCCGTAGGCCAGGGCGATGCCCAGGGGGATCAGGGCCCTGAGCGCGGCGCGGCTCCGGCTCCTGACGGCCCCAGCCGCCGCCGCGAAGGCGCCCACGGCCACCGCCGGAGCGAGCCAGAGGGGGGAGAACCACTGGAAGTTGTCGAGGTACCAGGTTCGTCCTGCGAGGGCCCGGAAGTCGTCGGTCGAGCGGGAGACATCATCCAGGGTGACGTCTCCGATCGCGTTGGCGCCCTGCTGGTAGAGCCACTGCCCCAGGTCCACGGCGCCGATCTCGTACAGGAGCTGGCCGGACT
>CAZEFP010000155.1:0-7390 GCA_964511565.1 uncultured Planctomycetaceae bacterium | reverse complement strand
CCCGATCCGGCGCTGCAGCCGCTCCTGGACGCGAGCCTCGAGCGGTTCGTGCTCGACCTCGAGGGGTTCCACGGGCCCACGCACTGGCAGCGGGTGTACCTGAACGCGTCGCTGATCTGCGAGGCGGAGGGGACGGATCCCCTGGTGGCGCGCTGCTTCGCGTTCCTGCACGACGCCTGCCGGGAGGACGAGGGGCGGGACTCGGGGCACGGGGCGCGGGCGGCGCACTTCGCGGCGGAGCTGCGGGAGCAGGGCGGGGTGCTGCCCCTGGACGAGGTGGGCTTCGAGCGGCTGGTGCAGGCCTGCCGCCACCACAGTGGCCGGCTGGTGACCCTCGACCCCGAGGTGATGGCCTGCTGGGACGCGGATCGACTCGACCTGCTCCGGGTCGGCTACGTCCCGGACCCGGCGCGCATGCACACGGCGTTCGCCCAGCGCCCCGAGACGATCCGGGCGGCCTGTGATCGGGCCGAGGCCTGGGTCCGTTCCTTCGGAGGCTGAGGACCTCGGAGACCGCCCAGGGCCGCTCCCGAAGCGTGTGGCGGGGCGCTAGCCGCCGGGGTCTGGCTCCGGGACGAGGGCCAGGATCGACGCGACCGGGCGCTCGCCGGCCTTGTCGCTGGGCTGGTTCTGGATCTCGCCCGCGACCCACAGGGTGGTCGAGCCGCCGCCGTCGAGGTTGAGGGCCTCCTGGGCGCCGTGGGCCAGGAGGATGGCGGCCGTCTCGTTGAGGGTCGCCCCGCGGCTCGTCTTGCTGCGGCCGTCGAGGACGAGGAGGAGGAGGGCGCCGTCCTCGGTCCAGCCCGCGGCGGTGCGCGGGTGGCGGGACTTGCCGCCCAGGGACCGGAAGCACTCGGCGACCTCGGTGTTGTGGAGGGCGCCGTTCGCGACGAGCATCGGGCCCGCGCCGAGGAGCTCCTCGACGCCATCCCACGGCCGGCCCTGGTCGCGAGTGGGGGCCTGGGCCGGCTTGCCGGGGGCGTTCTCCACGGGGGCCTCGAGGGCGTAGACGACCCGATCGAAGCACCAGGTCCAGGCGCAGTCCGCCCGGCCCTCGCGGTCGAACCCGATGGCCGCGCGGGTCACGGGGTAGGGGCTGCCCCCGCGGTTCACGGCTGAGGGGCCACAGCAGACCACCTCGCCCTCGTCCACGACCGTGCTGACGGATCCGGAGGGGGCGAAGAAGCCCGCGTTGACCGCCACCACGGCGCCGAGGGCGGCGGCCTGGGCCGAGGTCGTGCGCAGGCCGACCTCCGGTAGGCTGGCCTCGGGGCGCCAGCGCTCGTCGGGGCGTGCGGTCACCAGCCAGCCGCGGAGGGGAAGCGCGTCGTCGCGGAACTCGCGGACCGTGATCGCCTTGGGGAGCTCGGCCTCGAGGTCCTCGCGCGGGACCCAAAGCGCTGGGTCCGTGAAGGTCGGGCGAAGGCCGGGGTCCTGGGTGGGGTCCTGCGCGGAGTCCCGCACCAGGCGGGTGCCGCCCGTGAAAGAGGCGTCACCCGTCGCGGTCCAGGGACATGCCAGCGAGGCGGCGGCGAGCCAGGGAAGGAGGCGGAGGACCATGGCCGCATCATAGTCCGCCTCGGCTCGACGGTCGCGGGGGCTGGGCCCAGGACCGGGGACGAGCGATCCAAGCTGTGACTTGGAGGAGCCGCGCGGCCTCGCCGGATCGCGTTGGGCGCGCTCGCGCTGGCATGGGGCAGGCGCGGTACTGCGTGCGTCGAGTCGGGCCCTGTCTTGGTCAGGAGGCATGCCCGTCGAGGTTCGGCTTCTGGAGGTGGGCATCGCGCGCCCTTGACGGCCGAGCCAGCACGCCACACCTTTGGAACGATGAACCTCCGCACGGTGGCCATCGCCTCTTCGTCGCTTCTCGGGAGCCTGCTCGCCTCGTGCGCGACGGCTCCCGAGGCGTCTCCGGAGCCCGGGCTCGTGGAGCTCCGGGTCCTCAGCTACAACATCCACTACGGCGTGGGGGTGGACGGCGCCTTCGATCTGCCCCGCATCGCGGCCGCCATCGCCGCGGAGGCGCCCGACCTCGTGGGTCTGCAGGAGATCAGCGACCGAGCCATGGCGGAGGAGCTGGGCCGGCTCACTGGGATGACGGCGCTCTTCGGTCCGTCCAAGGGCAGCGACTCGGCCTACGGGGACGCCGTCCTCTCGCGCCACCCGTTCACCAGCGTCGGGAACCTCAGCCTCCCCTCCGCGAGCTCCAGTCGGTATCAGGCCATGGCCGTCGACGTGGACCTGTCCTCCATCCACGGCCCCGGCGCCACGGTGCGGTTCGTGAACACCCACTTCGACTGGACCGACAGCATCGGTTCCCAGGAGGCGCGTCGCGCGGCGGTGGACGTCGTCGAGCGCGCCTTCCTCGACGGGCACGAGGGGCCGGCGCTGCTGGCGGGGGACCTGAACGCGACGCCGGGGAGCGATCCGCTGGTGGACCTCGCCGCGGCGGGCTGGCACGTCCCGGCCGCCGATGGCCCCCTGCTGACCCACGGCGCACCGAACCCGACGAGGCAGATCGACTTCGTCCTGGTCCGGCCGTTCGGTCGCTGGTCCGTCTCCGAGGTTCGGGTCCTCGACGAGCCGGTGGCGTCGGACCACTTCCCGATCCTGCTCACCGTCCGTCCCAGGCGTTGAACGCCGAGGCGGCGCGAGCGCCGGGCGTGCGGTAAGGTCGCCGCGAGCACGCTGTCGCCTCGACGCAGCGCCCCACGCCGGTCGTCGCTCCTCAGAACAGCGTGAAGGTCACGCCCAGCGCGTCGGTGAAGGCCGAGCTAGGTGTGGCGCCGGGGTCGTAGAACCAGTACTGGAAGTACCAGGTCTCCCCCGGGAGGATCGGCAGCAGGCCGCCAAGGCCATCGGGGATGAACGGGCGGTTCAGGAGGATCCGGGAGCGTCCGGTCTCCGTGATGAACTGCCGCCCCCCGAGGTTTCGATACACCGGGCTGCCGCCGAGGCAGAGGTTCCCCGTGTAGAGGGGGTTCGTCAGGACCTGATTCCCCCGCGAGGCCATGAAGCTGCCGAGGCCTCCCTCCGGCAGTCCCTGCGCGTGGAAGTTGAGCGAGAACAGCGCCGTGGTCGGCGCGCCGAAGATCCCGATTCTCGCGGCTTCGCCGGAGGAGTTCGGGGTCGCCGGGCTGCAGTAGCGGGTCCCCGTCTCCTCGCAGCTGTCGAGGGTGTTGTTCCGGTTCAGGTCGAAGCCCTGCCCGAGGAGCAGGTCGCACGAGTCGCCGAGGCCGTTCTGATCGCAGTCGCCCGAGTTCAGCGTGCGGGCCACGAGCCGGCCCTCGCCCCCTGGAGCGCGGCCGCCGATGATCACGTGGTGTCGCCCCACGACGATGGTCCGGCCGAGCTCATTACCGTCGAAGGGAGGGAGCGCCTGGGGGCCGCCGACGATGATGGAGTCCAGCTCGTAGATCCCGAAGGGGGTCCGGCGGTAGGTGAGGATCGCCGGCTGAAGTGCGGGCTGGAAGGCGACCGTGGTGATCCCAGTGACCACGAACGTCCCGCTGCCAGCGTCGAGGCTGAGCGGTTCGCCGGGTGACACGGAGAAGGAGAAGCCTGCCGGGGGGGAGATGTTCTGGGCCTCGAACCAGGCGGTGCCGGCTGCGTTGGGGGAGAAGTGACGGATCGAGTCTGCCACCCGCACGAGGACGCGTTCACCGTCGACGCCGAAGGGTCCCCTCGCGACCCCGGTGAGCTGCACCGGCGGGAGGAAGTCCGGGCCGGGGATCCGGGTCCTCGACAGGATGGGGTAAGGGATGCCCTCGAGGTCCCTGGTGGACACGAGGTAGCGCAAGCTCAGGTCCACCGCCTGGACCGAACCCCCGGGGGACACCGTCGTGGGGATGCTCTTGAACAGCTGCCAGCCCGATGGGTCCCTTCGGAAGCAGCGGATCACGTTGCTCGCCGCCACCGCCACGTCGTCCGCGTGGATCGAAGCCCTGAGCGCGGCGGTGTAGATGTCCCCCACCTGCAGGTCCCAGCTCCAGAGGCCACTGACCGCGTCCCGTGTGAGGGACCAGGTCTCGTAGTCGAATACCATGAACCCGGAGGGCGTCGCGGTCACGACCACGGCCCGGTTGCCGTCGAGGTCCAGGTCCACGAGCCTCTCGCCCTGCGTGGGCGTCACGGCGAGCTGCTGAACCTCGAGCCAACCACCTTGAACGGGGTCGCGTTCGAAGACCCTGATGGTGTCGAGCACTCCGCTGCCGCCGGTCTCCTCCGCCGCGATCAGGCGGTCGCCGTCCACGGCTGTGAGCTGGCCGAACCGGGGGCTCGCGATCGCTGCGGACGGCGCGATCTCGACTGGGAGGCAGGGAGCTGGGGTCTGCGCGAGGCAGAGCAGGAGCGCGAGCATGGCTGATGAGCGGGTTCTCGTGACCTCGCTGCCCGGGGGGGGAGGCGGGCGGAGGGGAGAAGTGACCGTATGAAGAGTTCAACAGGCGGCGGCCTTGTTCACCGTACCGCTGGCGACGCGATCCCGCGCCGGTGCTCGCCGCCACGAAGCAAGAGGGCCGCCAGCACGGCGGGCCGGTCCAGGATTGAGGCGGACCCCGATCCCTTTGCCGGAACCATCTGCTGCTGGCGGGGCCAGGCTTCAGGGAACCTCCTGGGCCCGTCGATGACGGCCCCATGGAGTTTCGGTCACGCGAGCTCCCCGATGGGGAGAGCCGAGGCATTGACCTTGACCGCGGAGCTCCCGCAGAGTCACTCGGTGCCAGGTCCCCTGGTGCTGGGTCCCCCACAGCGATGCCCTCGGAAGAACCGGCCCCTTGGCCGCCCCCGTTCACCAAGACCTCACGCTTCCCGTTGGTGCGGGAGCGTGAGGCGCCACTGAGGCTCGACCCGTCCTCGCTCCCGGTCCCCGAGCCCGAGTTCACCCCGACTCGCCTCCCGTCGAAGACGCCCCAAGGGCCACACGGCGAGCCCAAGGTCCAGGCTGCGGCCTATGACCGGAAGAACCCCAGCGGCCGCACTCGACGCGATCGCGTGCTGCGACCGACCGCCGATGATCGGGGACGAGCGCAGAGGGTCCGACGACTCAGCGCGGTGGGCTGCGGGATCCTGGTCGTCGCGTTCACCACCCCCCTCCTCGCAAGTCTCTCCTTCGGGGGCTGGCTCCTCATGACGACCGGAGGAGCGCTTGGGGGCCTTGCGGCGCTGGAGACCAGGGACTCCGAGGTGTCCTGGCTCATCGCCATGGCGGTTCTCGGGAGCCTCCTCGGGCTCTTCCATGGACCCGCTGCCCTCGCCATCCTGAAGGCTCCGATCGGCGCGCTCGCATTCGCCCTGACGGGCTGGTTGATGGGGAAGCTCCGCGATATCCACAACGTCGGCTAGCCATGGCAAGGGGTGGCGTCCGGCGCCCCAAGGTCCCACCGGGTCTCAGCAGGCGCTAGAGGATGTACGGAGCCAGGGGGGGAAGCGGTCCAAGCTGCCACTTGGCGGAGCAGCGGGTCGTGGGGGGATGAAGGGGAACAGCAGGGACGGGCGATGACCGGCCGCTGCGCAGCTTTGGCGGAGGCCGGGGCATCCGCTTGCAACCGTCGGGCTTAACTGGGATAAACCGGCCGAGGCGAGGCCTCCCGACACCATGCAGGAAACCGACGAGGCAGGAGAGGGGGGGCTGGCGGAGTATCAGTCGCGCCTCTCCGAGGCAGGGATCAAGTCGGACTACCGGGCGGTGCTCGTGCGCGGGGTCCCGCAGAACCCGATGTTTGATGTCCGGGCGTTTGAAGCCGTGATCGACGGCTTTCATGCGAAGGACGAGGACACCTTCGTCGCCACCTATGTGAAGGCCGGGACGACCTGGGTCCAGCAGATCCTGCACGGCCTCGTGCGCGGCGGGAAGGGCGGCGGCAAGTACGGTGAGACCGTCCCCTGGCTGGAGGCGTGCGCCTCCTCGCCCGAGGTCATCGGTCCACGGGAGGCGCCGGGCTGGACCATGGAGGAGATCAACGCGGCTCCTGGTCCGCGGTACTTCAAGACACATGCGAAGGTCGAGGATCTACCGCGCGGAAACGCGCGACCGCGAGTGATCTACGTCGCGCGGAATCCAAAAGACACGGTGGTCTCGCTCTACCACCACGCGCGCAACAAGCCGGAGTTCGGCTTCAGCGGCGACTTCGAGACCTTCCTGAGGATCTTCCTGTCGGACCTCGCGGAGAACGGGAGCTGGTTCGATCACGTCCTCGGGTGGTACGAGGAGTGTCGCCGCTACCCCGAGACCCACCTCTTCCTGAAGTACGAAGACCTCCACGACGACACGGCGGCGGTCGTGCAGCAGCTCGCGGCGTTTCTGGGCTTGCCGATCAACGAGGAGATCCTCAGCGGCACGCTGAGAGTGGCCAGCCTCGAGGACATGAAGCAGAACGCCTCCATCGGGATGAACCATCTCCGGAAGGGCGGCTATGGCGGGTGGCGGGAGGTCTTCACCGACGCGATGAACGAGCGCTTCGATCCTCTCTATGCACGCAAGATGTCGGCCAGTGACCTGACGTTCAGATTCGAATAACGCGAGGTCGTTGTCGCGAGTCCTGCCCACTCGTCACAGTGCCCACACGCATCAGGTTGAATTCCCTTACGCTCGAAGGGGTGCGCGCTTCGGCTAATGATCACAGCTGTGGGCTCTTGGGATGCGGGCTCGTGATGGGCATCTCGTTGGCGATCGTCCTTATCCAAGGCCTGATCAGTGGCGAGGCCGAGGTTTGGGAAGTCGTGGTGGCCATCTTGGTTCTCGGCCCAATCGTCTACGGACTCATCGTGCAACCCGATTCAGATCGCTAGCCAATCAAAGCGACCCAATCGACGGCGGCGCGGGCCGGGCGGCCTGAGGGGCGCTACTGGAAGGTCACCCGCACCGCGTCGGTGAAGTCCGAGGTGGGCTGGCCGGCGAGGGTGGTGCGATGCCAGGCCTGGAAGTGCCAGGTCTCGCCGGGCTGGACGGCGACGGGGCCGGTGGGCTGGGGGATCGCCGTGAGGTCGACCTGGGCCACGAGGGTGCCGAGGGTGCCGGAGTCGAGGACGCCGCCGACCGCCCGGCCCACGCTCCCCGACACGCAGAGGCGGCCGATGCTCCCCGGCACGGGGAGGGCGTTGCCCGGGGTCCGGGAGGCGACGAAGTAGCCGACGCTGTTCAGGGGGAGGAAGCGCGCGATGAGTGTGAGCTCCCCGTCCTCGACGGCGTCCGAGCCGACCGCGACGATGGAGGGGAGGAGGCTCGCGCCGCCCCCGCTCGAGGTGCAGTAGGTGCCGCCGACGGCCTCGCAGCGGTCGAGGACGCCGTCGCCGTTGCCGTCCATCCAAGGCGTCCTCGCGATCTGCTCCCGGTCCGTGGTCCCGTCGCCGTCGCAGTCGTCGAGGACGAGGTTCGGGCGGAGGCCGAGCT
>CAZEFP010000154.1:0-7395 GCA_964511565.1 uncultured Planctomycetaceae bacterium | reverse complement strand
CCACCGCCGCCGCCGCGGTACCCGCCGCCACCGCGGTAGCCGCCGCCACCGCCGCCGCGATAACCACCGCCTCCGCCACCCTCACCGGGGGGCGTGGCAGGACGGGCCTGCACGGCGCGGCCGCGGACCTGGACCCCGGTGATCGAGCTGATCACCTGCTCCCCCTTGTCCTCCGGCACCTCCACGAAGCTGTAGCGGGAGAAGATGTCGATGGAGCCGATCGAGGAGCCCTCGATGCCGGACTCGCCGGCGATGGCTCCCACGAGGTCTCCGGGGCGCACGCCGTCCATGCGGCCGACGTTGACGAAGAGGCGAGTCATCCCCTCCTCCACGGGCTTCCACCCCTGTCCGTCGCCCTGGTCCTGGCGGTCGTTGCCGCGCGGCCGGAACTCCGGGGTCCCCTGGCCGCGATACGGCGTGCTGTCGTCACCGGCCGTGACCGGTCGGACGGCCTTCGCGTCCGGGCGAGACTTCTGGAGTTCGTACCCCGCGATGCGCTCCAGCACGTCGGGCTCCTGGGCCCGTCGGGTCAGGCGCGCGCACGCAGCGGCGACCTCGACCGGGGTCTTGCCGGTCTCACTGGCGACCTCCTTGACGAGGTCCTCGAAGAGCTCGAGGTTTCCTTCCTCGAGGCTGAGGATCAGGGCGGACTTGAACTGCGCCAGGGGCGCCTCTTCAACGGCGTCGGACATCGTCTGAACCCGCTCTCTTCGGAGCGGGTGGAGGGGTCGAGTTGTGGATCTGGGAACAACGGGGCCCGGGCCCCGGTCGCGCTTCGCGGCGGGAGAGGCTACTCCCGCGCCCAGCCTGTGCGGGGCCGCGGGCTCCCAAAACTCCCCGTCGGCCCGCACCGGGACCGCTCAGGGGGTGAAGGGCGCCGCCTCGAGGTCCGGAACGCCGCCTCCGGGCACCTCGATACCGGCGCGCTTCATCCACCGGGCGAGCCCCAAACGCAGGTCAGCGTCCGCCCCGGTCACGCTGTTCGAGGGTGTCCAGCGCCCTCCCTCCTCGCTGCCCCCCTCCGCGCCCCGTGTCCGGACGAGGGCCGCAGGCGGCTCAGCCTCGAGGATCACGGCGCGGTCACCGTCGAAGCCGACCGCGGCACAGATCCCCCGTGAGGTCACGGCTCGAATGGGTCGCTCCGGGACCGCGGACCCCGGATAGATCGAGCTCCCGTCCAGGCCTGCTCGCGGAGCGAGTCCCAGGGCGCAGAGGAGCGTGGGGCCGACGTCCAGCAGGGACACCGGTGCCCCCACCACGCCGCGGAGGGCGGGCGTCCCCGCCTGGGCCGCCGGGACGTGCAGCCACAGCGGGACCCGCAGGTCCTCGGGCTCCATCGACGGCACGAGCCCGAAGCGGCCGGCCTCTCCGAGTGCTGGCCGCCGAAGGCCGGCGATCACGATGACGGGGGCCACGTCACGGTGTGCCCGTGCGCCCTCGATGAGCTGGTGCACGAACGCGTCGGCGGCGGCGACCTCGGTGGCGTGCAGGGCCGCGAGCTGAGCCCGGTCCGCCGCGTCGAGGTCGGGTCCGAGGCGGAGCAGGTCGTCGTGGTCGAGGCCGGATTCCACGGGTCCCTCATAGGAGGGGTCGGGTCCCCCCGATCCCCCCTGGTAGTGATGGTGCGGGGCGCGGGGATCCGCAAGCGTCACCACCAGCAGGCAGGGACGCTCGCTGCGGCCCAGCCAGTCCAGGGCGGCCGCCGCCACGGAGGAGCCCTCGGCCCCGGCCGGGTCCTCGAGCCCGGCCACGGTCAGCACCTCGGCGTATCCCGTGGGCACCGCAGACTCCTCCCCGGCACCGAGCGCGTGGCGGACGTGACCCGGCACCAGCGCGGTCCGGTACCCGACGCGCTGCAGCTCATCGGCGATCCCCGGGACCCAGCCCTCAGTGCGGCGGTCCACCGGGCGGTGCTGGCCGGTCAGGAGCCCGCGCAGGGCCTCGCTCGCCCAGGGGGAGGGCGCGTAGGCGTCCCGATACACCACCGACTCCGCCTTGAACCCCTCCAGGAAGGGCGTACGCCGCGAGCTGACGTCCTCCGCCCCAAGCCCATCGACCGCCACGAGGATCACGTCCGGTCTCGGGCGAGCGGTCGGCTCGGCGGCGCGGCTCTGGCCGCCACCGTGCCGGGTCGCCATCACCACCGTGCCCACGATCACGAGGACCGCCACCGCGATCAGCGCCCGCCGATCGAGGGGCTCATCGAGCGACCCCTCGTGGTGGCCTGGGACCTCCGCGGCCACCGCCTCGTCGTCCGCCCCCTCGTCCCTGGACCCCTCGTGCATGGGGCGAGACTAGCGACTCCCGCCCCCCGAACAAAGGGGCCGAGGTGACCCCTGACCGAGCGCAGACTCAGGCCAGGGTCACGCGCCGCCGCCTCGCGCCGTGAGCACGACCTCGACCTCGACGGTCTCACCGCTGGCGCGGGTCACGCCGACCTTGACCTTGTCCCCTGGTTTGGCGCCCTTGAGCTTCTCGCTGAAGCCCGCGAGGTCGACTTCCGCGCCGTTCCAGGTCGTGATCCGGTCGTTCTTCATGAGCCCGGCGGACGCTGCGGGCGACCCCGGCGTGATCCCTTCGACGACGACCCCGTCCTCGGTGTAGGAAGGACGGATCCCGAACTGCACGGTCGCGGCGCGTGGGGCACCTCCCCCGCTGGGCTCCGCCTCGGTCGTCTCGGCGGCCGCCGCGCTCCGACGGTTGCGACGGCGTGACCGCTGCTCGACGAAGGGGAACGCCTCCGGTCGCTGGGCGGCGGCGGCCGCGATCTCGTAGAAGAGGTTGGCCGCGTGGACCGCGTCCACGCGGTTGATCAGGCTCGAGACGTCCCGTGGGGTGTGATAGTCCGCGTGGAAGTCCGCGATGATCGCGAAGAGCACGGGGATCTCCTTCCGCATGAACGAGGTGTGGTCGCTCGCGCCGCTCATGCGCTCGGGCTGGACGATCACGAGGGGCGAGGCGTCGATGATCGGGTCCAGGAACTCCTGCAGCCCCGCGCCGGTGCCCGCCCCCGACAAGGACAGGCGGCGGTCCTTGATGCGCCCGATCATGTCGAAGTTCATCATCAGGACGTGCTTCTCGATCGGCGCGATCGGGTGGTTTGCGTAGTAGTTCGACCCGTTCAGGCCCGACTCCTCGGCGCTGAAGCCCATGAAGAGCACCGAGCGGAGGTTGGCCCCCTCGCCGGCGGCCTCGTAGTCGCGGGCCATCTTGTCGGCGATGAGGATGATCCCCGCGCTGCCGGAGGCGTTGTCGTCGGCCCCGGGGTGGAGCAGGCGACCGGCATTCTTGCGATCCCGGGACCCGAAGCTCCCCTGCCCCAGGTGGTCGAGGTGCGCGCCGACGACGATGTACTCGTCCGCGAGCGTCCCCTTCCCAGGCAGGAGCCCGATCACGTTCTCAGCCACGACCGCGCGGCGCTCGAGCCCCGCGATGATCCGAGCGGAGCCCGTCATCTCCACCACCGCTGCGCCCGCGTTCGCGGCGTCTCGCAGCTCCACGAGGGTCTTGGTGCCGCCGGTCCCCGCGGCGACCAGGCGCTCGCCTGCCGCCGAGGAGAGGTGCAGCACGGGGACCTCGGCGATCGCGCGCCCGCCGCCGCCCGCGTCGAGCAGCGTGTTGACCCGGCCGTCGTTGGCGCCGGGGGTGTTGATGATGATCGCCCCCACGGCACCGCGCTCGGCGACCGCCTGCAGCTTTCCGTTGAAGCCTGCGCGCCGGGACCAGCTCCCGTCGCGCCGCGTCCAGAGGCTGTTGCCCTCGCCGTCCATGGGCTCGAAGCGCAAGAGCACGGCGACCTTGCCCGTCAGGTCGGTGCCCTCCTCGAAGCTCGTGAAGCGGTCGCGGCCGTCCTCGATGCCGTAGCCCACGAACACCAGGGGCGCGTCGATCTCGCCCCCGACGCCGAGGCCGGTCACCGTGAAGTCCTTCTTCTTGCCGTGCTCGAAGGACGCGGCGCCGAGCGTGAGCGAGGCCGCGGTCACCTCGTTGGTCGAGCCGAGGTTGAAGGGCTGACGGAAGCTCGCGGACTTGCCGCTGGAGCCCATCGCGGCGTCCAGCTTCACCGCGGGGACCAGGCCCGAAGCGCGGAACTGGAACTCCATGTACTCCTTGGCCAGCTCCATACCCCGGGTGCCCGGGAGCCGCCCCTCCATCCACGGGCTGGCGAGGATCGTGAGGTGGTCGTTGAAGGTGCGAACCTCTCCGCTCACCTCCGCGAGCGCCTCGGCGATGAGCGCGCGGCCGGCGGAGTCGTCGTCCGCCGCCCCGGCCTCCTGCCCCACGGCGGCACCCGGGAGGGCACAGATCGCCGCAAGCAGGATCGCTCCGTGGGAGGCGGAGCGGAGCGAGCGGACGCGGTCGTCGAGGTGGATCATGGGAGCAGGTCGCGCCGGGGAAAGGCGGCGGCGGAGATCGATCGCCTGGGAGGGAAACGGCGCCTGTGGCTCGAAGCTGGCCGCCGGACGCCTATCGTATGCCATGGCCCGGCCGGGCAAGCGCCGCTGCGTCCTCGGGGCGTAAGTTCGCCGTTCGGTCCTCTCCGCCGCCGCCCTCGGGTGCGGTCCATCGTCCCCCCATGCCCACCCCGCACTCCCTCCGCCGCGCTGTCCTCGTCGCGCTCGCCTCCTGCGTCGTGGCTGGGCCGGCCCTGGGCGCGGCGGACCTGGACCCCAAGGACGGGCCCGACGTGGACCTGCGCATCGCCGTAGAGGACGGCGAGGTGCGCTTCCAGATCATCACCAACCTCGCCTTCCTGGACGAGACCACGGAGGCCTACCGGGAGAACGAGGCGACCCTCGACCCGTCCGAGGCCCCCGCCGCGATGGACGCGCTGGTGGAGCTCTTCCGCCGCGACGTCGAGGTCAAGGTGGACGGCGCGGTCGTCGCGCCCCTGGCCCCCGACCCGGACCGTGACTTCGAGTACGACCAGGGCGATCCCAGCCTGATTCCCCACTTCGTCAACTTCGGGGCGCGCGCCGTTGCGCGCACCCGCCTGACGCTGCGCTACCCGTGCAAGTCGCCGCCGGATCGAGTGTCCATCATCTGGGGCACCTACCCGGACAACGTCACCCTCGCCGACGAGGAGGGGGTCGCCCCTCCCATCGAGATCCTCTGCCGGCTCGCGGCCGGCGGAGTGGACCGCATCGTGCGCTTCCAGCGGGAGGAGCCGCAGTTCATCTGGCACCGGGCGGCCGAGGAGAACGGCGCTCGCATGGCCCCCGTGCCGCCGATCCGGCAGCAGGAGCGCGCGCCGCTGCCCGCCGCTGGTCTGGGGCTCGTCGGCGTGGCGCTGGCCGCCTTCACCCTGGGTCCCCGGCGCCTTCGGCGCGCGGCGACCGGACCGCTGCTGCTGCTGAGCGTCGTCTTCCTCGGCGTCCAGTTCGCCGGGCGTGGCGTCGACCTTCCTAGCGACGCGGAGGCGGTGTCCGTCTTCGAACCGCTGCACGAGAACATCTACCGGGCCTTCGACTACACCGACGAGAGCGACGTGTACGACGCCCTCGCGGAGAGCGTCGACGGGCCCCTGCTCGAGCGGCTGTACGACGAGGTCTACCGCAGCCTCGTCCTGCAAGAGGCCGGCGGGGCGGTCAGCCGGGTCGCCTCCGTCCGGCACCTCGACCTCGCCGTCGAGGAGATCGGAGTGGTCGGAGAGCGCGCCCTCCCCGGCTTCGTGGTGGACGCGACCTGGCAGGTGGACGGGGCGGTGTACCACTGGGGCCACGCCCACACCCGCACCAACGAGTACCGGGCGCGCTACACCGTGCACGCCGCGGAGCAGGGGTGGCGGATCGCCGCCAGCGAGGTCCTCGCCCAGCGAAGGGTCGACGCGGCCCCTCTCTCCGACGTGGATATGGCGGGCGCGGGACGCTTCGGCGACCGGGCTGCGTCCGGAGAGGAGGAGCTCCCCGATGAGTTCTGAGCCCGGCTCCAGCCTCCTCCCCGAGGGAGCCGCCGGCGCGCACCTCCGGGACGTCTCCTTCGCCTATGCCCCGAGCGCGGGCACCCGGCCCTTCCGGCTCGACGTGAAGGAGCTCAGGCTCCAGCCTGGTGAGGCGGCGGCGGTCATCGGGCCGAGCGGGTCCGGCAAGACCACGCTCGTCCACCTCTGCGCTGGCATCCTCGCGCCCGAGCGCGGCGAGATCACGGTGGGCGGCGTCCGGCTCGACACCCTCACCGACGCGGAGCGCCGCCGGGAGCGCGCCCGGCAGGTCGGCCTGGTGTTCCAGGAGTTCGAGCTCCTCGACTACCTGAGCGCGCTCGAGAACATCCTCGTGCCCCTCCGCGTGCGGGGCGCGACCCGGAATGAGCTCCGCGCAGGCCGGGCCCGAGCCAGCGAGCTCGCGGGGACCGTCGGGATCGCGGACCTGCTCGGCCGTCCCCCGGCCCAGCTCAGCCAGGGCGAGCGCCAGCGGGTGGCCATCGCCCGGGCCCTGGTCACCGAGCCCGCCCTCGTGCTGTGCGACGAGCCCACCGGCAACCTCGACCCCGACGCGGCCTCGGTGGCGGTGGATCTGCTCCTCGATGAGGCCAGGGCCCGCGGCGCGGCGCTGCTGATGGTCACCCACGACCACGGACTCCTCGACCGCTTCGACCGCGTGATCGACGTGACGTCCCTCGCCGGCGCGGGAGGGGAGACGCCGTGAGCGGCATCCTCTTCCTCGCCTGGCGCCACGCCGCCGCCCATCGCGCGCGCACCTCGATCCTCATCGCCTGCGTCGCGCTCGCCCTGTGGGTCCCCTGGACGGCGGGCGCCCTCGCCGGCCAGTACGACGGGGCCCTGCGCGCGCGGGCCGCCGGGACGCCCCTCATCATCGGCGCCCCAGGGAACCGCTACGACCTGACGCTGGCCGCGCTCTACTTCCGCCCGAGTCAGCTGGAGACCGTGCCCTACCGGGAGCTCGAGCGGCTCCAGGAGGGCGGCAGGGCGACCCTCGTCCCCCTGCACATGCGGTTCACCGCGCGCGGCAGTCCCATCGTCGCCACCAGCGTCGAGTACGTGGAGTTCCGCGGGCTCGAGGCCGCCGAGGGGCGCCACGCCCTGCGGCTGGGCGAGGTGGCCCTGGGCGCGGAGGTCGCCCGGACCCTGGGGCTCCAGCCGGGGGACGCGCTCCTCTCCGACCCCACCGAGCTCTACGACATCAGTCGCCCTCCCGCCCTCAAGATGCGGGTGGCCGGGGTCTACCGGCCCACCGGCACCCCCGACGACGGGGCGGTCTTCTGCGATGTCCGCACGGCGTGGGTGCTCGAGGGGATCGCCCACGGCCACGCTCCGGCGGACGAGATCGACGAGTCCCTGGTCCTCAGCCGGGCGGAGGAGTCCGTGGCGGTCAGCGGCGCCCTGATGGAGTACGCCGAGGTCACCGAGGGGAACGAGGACACGTTCCACTATCACGG
>CAZEFP010000153.1:0-7404 GCA_964511565.1 uncultured Planctomycetaceae bacterium | reverse complement strand
TGGCCCCCTCGAACTCCACGTCTCCGCGGAGCTTGCCGTCCTCCCCGCGGTTGATCCCGACGTCGAGGACCACCGCGCCCTCCTTGATCCAGGAACCCTTCACGAGCTCCGTCACCCCAACGGCGGCGACGACCACGTCCGCCGCTCGGCAGTGCGCCTCGAGGTCGCGGGTTCGGCTGTGACAGATGGTGACGGTGGCGTTCCTCGCCAGCGCGAGCTGGGCGAAGGGCTTGCCCACGAGGTGCGAGCGGCCGATCACCACGACATCCTTGCCCTCCAACGAGATCCCGTGCCGATCGCAGATCTCGATGCAGCCCGCCGGGGTGCAGGGAACCAGCCCGTCCTGACCCAGCACCAGACGCGCGATGTTGTCCTTGGTGAGGCCATCCACGTCCTTGGAGGGGTCGATCAGCTCGGTGACGGCATCGGAGTCGAGCCCCCTGGGCAGGGGCAGCTGCACGAGGATCCCGTCCACGGCGGCGTCGCCGTTGAGCCCCCGGACCGTCGCCTCCACGTCCGCCTGGGCGCTGTCCGCCGGCATCCGCACCGTCTCCACCCGGAACCCGGCCTCGGTCGCCGCGCGGTCCTTCGAGCGAACGTAGACCTGGCTCGCGGGGTCGTCCCCGACCAGCACCACGGTCAGCCCCGGCTGGCGACCTCCGTCAGCGATGAGGGCCTCGACCCCCGCGGCCACATCCGCGCGAACCGCGGCCGCGGTGGCCTTGCCGTCGAGGATCTGGGCGCCGCCCGTGGCGGCCGAGGCGTTGGATTCCTGGCTCATGCTGCCCCGAGGTTACGTCGGGGACGAACCAGGAGGTACCACCCACCCAGGGAGACCGCGACGAAGGCGGCCACGATGTAGTAATAGGTCCAAAGGGTGCCGAGGACCCCCTCGGTGAACCCGTAGGAGTGGAGCCCGACGCCGAGCTGGTTCACGTGGAACCAGGAGAAGGCGACGATCGAGCCGCCGATCACGGCGAGCACGGCGACGCCGAAGTCCTTGATGTAGCCCCCCATGCGAGCGTGGAGGATGATCAGCTCGTAGAGCACGATCATCAGGGCGCCGTTCTCCTTCGGGTCCCAACCCCAGAAGCGTCCCCAGGAGTCGTTCGCCCAGACGCCGCCGAGGATCGTCCCCACGACCGAGAACAGGAGCCCGAAGCAGAGGACGCCGTAGGTCATGCGCCCGAAGCGGCGGAACCACTCGGACTGCTCGCGGGTGAGCGCAGCACCGCGGCTCTGAAGGCCGCGCCCCAGGCGCAGCACCAGCCACACGTGGCCGAGCGCTGCGGCGAGGAGGCCCGCCGAGTACCCCATGGTCACCGTGGTGACGTGGGTGGCCAGCCAGAAGTTGGTGTTCAGCACCGCGATCAGCCCGCCCATGGTGTCGCCCTGGCTGGCCGCCTCGACCGCCTCGTAGCGCATGGCCAGGAACATCCCCGCCGCGCCCAAGGTCGCCCCCAGGGCGAGCGCCACGCGCTCCCTGGTGAGCCGCTCGGCGGCGAGGCAGACGAGGACCGCGATGGAGGTGATGAACAGGATGGTCTCATAGAGCGTGGCCACCGGCGGACGCTCCAGGAGCAGGCACCGCACCGTCACACCGACCGACGCGGAGGCGAGCCCGCCCGCGACGAGGAACCAGGTGAGCCGCGGCAGCAGGACCCCCTTCGGCCGGAGCCAGGAGATGGCGACCGTGAGGAACCCCAGGAGGAAGAAGACGAGGGCCTTCGTGAAGTAGTCGCGCTTGTAGTAGCCGACCTCCATCGGGATCTTCTCGAACTCGCCTCGGGCCTGGGCCGCTGAGCGGCCCGCTTCGAAGGCAGCGAGCACCGCGGGTCCGACGACGTCCACGTCCCCCTCGACCCCCCCGAGCTCGGCGTAGGAGCCGAACAGGGCGAGCTCTCCCTCCGTCGGGTCACCCAGCGCCGGATCGAGCTCGCGCTCGATCACCTCACCGGCGGTCCACCACTTCTCCTCCCCCTCGCCCTCGGGCGGGAACATGGCGAGGCCGTAGTCGGCCGTCTCCATGAGCAGGATGACGCTGTTGTACAGGGGGGCGATCGCACGATCGCGGTCGCTGGCGTCGGCCGCTCCCTCGGCAGCCTGGCGCCACTCCAGGGCCTCCGGCCAGCGAGCGAGGACCTCGGTGACGCCGATGCTCGCGCCCCCTGCGGCCGCAGGGTAGATCTCGACCAGCGCAGGCGGCGCATCCGCGCCGAGGCGCGCCGCCAACCCGCTGAAGGTCAGCTCCAGCACCTCGTACTGGATGATGTTCTCACGGAGCGCGATCAGTTGAGTCTCGACACGGGTCCGCTCCGAGGCCTCCTTGGCGAAGGCCGCCTTGGCGAGCTCCTCCATCTCGGCACGACCGTCCGACAGCTGGTCGTAGGAGTAGCGATCCCGGCGCTTGCGCCCCGCGAAGCGCAGGCCGATGGCCTCGAGGACGGCGTTGTCGTCCACCAGGAAGACCTCGTAGGTCCTGGCCTGCTCGGGGAAGAACATGGCGTCCAGGTACCAGGTGGTCGGGCTGAGCTTCTCCGGCGCCGTGGGGAGCCCGGAGCCCTCCGGGATCTCGAAGCTCCGCTTGCCGTTGGTGTTGAGCATCCGGAAGCCCGCGACCGTGGAGAGGGGCTTCACCCGCCCCCGGTCCTGCACCGGTAGCTGCCCGAAGGCCTCGACCACCTCATCGGGCCAGGCCTTGGCCCGCGTGACCTCCACATCAGCGCGCTCGACCTTGCGCTGGGCCGCGGCGGGCGCCGCCCCGACCACGGCGAGGGCGAGGAAGAGCAGCGCCGCCACCCACGCAGGGCGGCGACCCGACCAGCCCCGGATCCCCAGGGCGCCTCTTGAATTGCTGTGCGAGCGGATCATCGCGGGTCACCTTGGGCCGAGACGGCCTGGGCAACGCGTCGGCGCTCCTTGCCCAGGAAGAGGAAGAGGCGGTCCAGGAAGGTCCAGATCAGCCCGAGGGCGATGACCCCCACCGAGATCCACGGGATGCGGTCGCTGGGGTTCCGGGAGACGGCGAGGACGGTGTAGGGCTCCCCGGGGACACCCTCGGGGGGACCGTCGCTCGCCTGATAGATGATGAGGCCGTCCGAGCGGAGGGGCTTGTTCATCTCGATGAGCACCGGAACCTCGGAGCCGTCCTCGTTGATCTGGATCACGGAGCTCGAGTACGCCCGCGCCATAGCGATCCCAGGGTGGTCGTCCTTGGTGAACTTCTCGAGGCGCAGGCTGAACGGCATCGAGTGGCGCCGGTGACGGAGCGCCACGGCCCAATCCTTGCCCCCGGCCTCGAAGGTCAGCGGGTGCTTGTCCCGCCCGAAGATGAAGGACTCCGCGACGGTCCGCCCGTTCAAGGTCTCGGCGCGGAGGTAGAGCCCGGGGACGTCCGCCTCGGCCTCCTTGCTGCGCCGCTGCTCCGCCAGGAAGAAGCCGTCGTAGTCCGGGGCGCTGATCTCCTCCCCCGGGGCCACCCGGGCCACCGAGGTCGGGAGCGAGTTCCTCATGTATCGGGTGGCCACGATCCGGAAGGGCAGGTCGTCGCTCTCAAGGACGCGCTGGGTGCCCCCATCGAGGCCCTCGAGCCGATCCTCGGGGAGCGTGTACTCCTGCACGTCACGGGTCTGGGAGGCGTCCCAGAGGACGAGCTCCCAGCCGGAGTACTCCTCGAAGTTCGCGCCCTGCTCGCCCTCCTTCAGGGCGATCCTCCCGTAGATGCTCGTGGCGTGCTCCACGAGCCCGCCGAGCATCATGAGCGCGATGCCCACGTGGGCGATGATGACCCCGACCGTCCGCCTGGACTTGCGGATTCGGACCATGCCCCCCACCAGCAGGTTGACGGTGAAAAGGCCCATCGTGATGTAGCCGCCAGGAAGCAGGAGCCGGAGCTTGCCCGCCCTCGCGAAGACGATCCACGACTCGAAGTACTCCTCCTGGACCTGATGGATGCCCTTCTCGACCTGCTCGAGGGTCCCGAGCCAGGTCAGGAGGAACAGGTTCACCAGGAGGGCGACCGCAAGCCAGAACGAGCCAAGCGGAGCGAGGATCTTGCCCGTGAGGGTCGTCGGTTTCTTCGCCATGGAGCGTCCGGGTTCAGCGAACCCCGATGGAGTTCGCGAGGCTGATGAAGTCGGCGCGGATCGCGGCCACATCCGCGCTAGGCCCGGTCGCCTTGAGGGTCACAATGACCCCTGCGTTCTCGACGATGGCGGCGAGCATGCGCTGGTCGGGCTTCGGCGCGGGATCGCGCATTCCCTGGAGCGCGCCGGTCCCCTCGAACACCGTGGCCGTCCGCCCCAGCATGGGGGTCGTCTCGAGGGCTGCGAGCCCGGCCTCGTCGAGGGGGTCGAGGCCAAGCTGCGCGGCCCAACGATTCACGTTGGCGAGCACCCCGCCCCGGGCCGTGGAGATGTACATCTCCACTTCGCCCTTTCGGAAGGTCACCTCGCGGAAGGAGCTGCTGGCCGCCTGCTCGGCCCAGCCGACGGGGGCGTCCCAACGGAGCCAGGAAGCGGCCGCGCCCGGCGGCGGGCCCGCGGCCGACCCCGCTCCCGGAGTGCTCGCCGGACGCGCGGCGAGCTCAAGGCTGTCGAGGAACCCATGGAAGGCCCCGCGCTGGTCCGCCAACAGGTCCGCCGGCCCGGTCATCTTCACGAAGAGGGCAGACTGATCCCGGGCGAACACCGCGCCATAGAGGCCGGCGTCGGAGATCCTCGTCCCGTCCATCCCCTCGTAGCTGCCCTGGAGCTCGACGTAGGTGGCGGGCTGGTCGAAGACGGTGCGCTCCTCCAGGGCGAGGAACTCCTGGTCGCTCATCGGCGCGAGGCCCACCTGTCGGCGCCAGCGGTCAATGTTTGCACGCACGCCCCCGCCGTTCCCCATCAGCATGGTCAGCGTGACCTCAGCGGGCTGCGCACCGGGGATCACGAGGTTGATGATCCGGAACTGGGTCGGCGGCCGCTCCTCCCAGCCGTCGGGGAGGTCGTAGTCGAACATCGCCGCCAGCTCCGCCCCGCTGGGCGCGCTCCCCCGGGCGGGGTCGATCGGCTGAGTGGTCCCAGGAGCCTCCGGCCGCTGGCGCAGGGGCAGCCGGTCGGTGACCGTGGCGCCCGGCCGCACCGGCAGGGTGGGACGCTCGGAGGTTCGGCGTCCGTCGATCTCGGCCGCGTCGCCGGGACCGCATCCCAGGAGCGCGATGGCGCCGAGAAGAGCGGTGGCCAGGGGCGCCGCGCGCCTCGGCCCGAGACGATGGGGAGGGGTAATCATGCCCGTATTCTGGGCGATCCATGGCCGCTCACCAGCGACGGTCGAGAACAAACTCGGTGAGAGCATTCAACGCGTCGCGCGAGGGGCCTTCGGGGAGACGGTTGAGGCGCGCCCGCGCGCGCTCCACCAGGGTCCGCGCGCGACCCCGCGCCTCCCGGATCCCCGGGCCGAGGTCGCAGACCTCGAGGAGCCGCCCGAGGCGACCACCCGGCTCGTTCTCGAGCCCAGGGAGGGTATAGGCATCGCGGATCGCGGCCCGGGTGCCGGGCTGCGCGTCGCGGTAGGTGTGCAGCACCGCGAGCGTCACCTTGCCGTCCTCGACGTCCGTCCCCGTGCTCTTCCCCGCCACGGCCTCGTCGCCTTCCAGGTCGATCAGGTCATCGACGATCTGGAACGCCAGGCCGAGCTCCCGCCCGAACGCGCGCATCTCGGCGCCGTCGAACTCGGAGCCCCCCGGGTAGCGCATCCCCAGCTCACACGCGGCGCCGTAGAGGGCCCCCGTCTTCGCCGTCGCGATCCGCTCGTAGTTCTCAACGGGCATCTCGAAGTCGTAGCGCCCGGCGGCCTGCTCGATCTCCCCGGCGCAGATCTCCTGGGTGATCTGCGACAGCAGCTGACTCACCAGGGAGGTCGGCAGGGTCGTCGAGAGGTGGAAGGCCCGCGAATAGAGGAAGTCCCCGAGCAGCACCGCGACCTGGTTGTCCCAGCGACGGTTCACGCTCGCGACTCGCCGACGCTTGTCCGCGCCGTCGAGCACGTCATCGTGCACCAGGGTCGCCAGGTGAATCAGCTCGACGATCGCCGACACCACCGCGAGATCCCCGCGCTCCGGCGTGCCCGACGCACGCCCGTGCCCGCAGAGGAGCACCAGGGCACCCCGCAGCTGCTTGCCACGGAAGCGACCGATGTGCGCGGTCATGTCGGACACCGCCGGCACGTCCGAGGACAGCGCGTCCGAGATCACCTCTCGCATGGCCGCGAGGTCGTCGGCGATCGGGGCCACCAGGGCCTGGAGTTGGGCGTCCTTGGGACTCATGGGGGGGGCGCAGACCGGGGTTCCCGGCGCCGGATGGGCCTCGAGAACCGGCCCGAGCACCTCAGTGGCCGCCCGGACGGAGCTTCCGCGTCACACGATCGTAGTCGGTCATCGTGTTGAGGTTCACCAGTCGGACCGATGTCTTTTCGTCGGGGTGGAGTCGATTCAGGACCGCCGCGCGGCCCCCTGTCGCAGCCGGGTCGAAGAGCGCCACCAGGCGCCGCTTGCCAGCCTCGAAGGCCGCCCGGGCCGCGGGCAGGCAGGTCACGCCGTAGACGGCACAGAGCGGCTGCTCGCGCCCGTCCACCAACCACATGGCTGCGTCGCACGATCCGTCACCGCTGACCGCGAACGCCTCGAGCAGCGGCGTGATCTCGCTCCTCTCGACGAGGGGCATGTCGCAGGCGAGAGCGATCACCCCGGCGGCGCCGAGTTCCCGCGCTCGCTCGAGCGCCGCGACCAGCCCGGCGAGGGGACCGGCCCCGGCCTCGACGTCATGGATCACCGGGCGCCCTGGGTCCGGCGCCCCTCCCCTCGGCCCGCGGGCGATCTCCACCGTCGGGCAGATCCCGTCGAGCACGACCGCGGCTCGCTCCATCAGCGTGAGGCGTTCCTCGCTCACCGACGGCCACGGGAGCAGCGCCTTGTCCTGGCCCATACGACGGCTCTCGCCGCCGGCGAAGACCACCCCCAGAAAGTCACTGGCTCCAGCCAACGACGGTGCGCACCCTGCGGGTCGAGGGACGGGGCCGGCCGCAGCCGGAGCGCCGCCTCAGGACTGCGGGTCTCCCTCGGAGCCGGGAGCGCTCTCGATCTTCTTGGCCGGCTCCTCCTCGGGGGAGTTGAGGCCCTTCTTGAACTGCGTCACGCTCGAACCCATGGCGCGGGCCATCTCGGGAAGCTTCTTGGCGCCGAAGAGGAAGACCAGAGCACCGAGGACGATCCACAGCTCGGTGGGTCCAGCAAAGGCGAGGAGGGGCTCGGTTCGGGTGTCGTCGATCTGCATGTGTCCGGTTCCGTGGAGGACGGTTCTGCCCAAGTGTAGGAGAATCAGCCCCCCAATGAAGAGGCGGGGGGCGCCAAAGTGCGCCCCCCGC
>CAZEFP010000152.1:0-7406 GCA_964511565.1 uncultured Planctomycetaceae bacterium | reverse complement strand
CCGTTCACGCTGCTGGTCGCCGTCCTCCTCTCCGCCCAGACCACGGACCTTCGGGTCAACCTCGTCACCCCCGACCTCTTCAGGAAGGCGAGCGACCCGGCGGCCATGGCGAAGCTCGAGGTCGAGGACATCCTCGAGTCCATCAAGACCTGCGGCCTCGCCCCCACCAAGGCCAAGAACATCCGGCGACTCGCCGAGATCCTCATGGAGCGCCACGGCGGCGAGGTCCCCGGAGATCTCGCCGCGCTCGAGGCGCTGCCTGGGGTCGGGCACAAGACCGCGAGCGTGGTCATGGCGCAGAGCTTCGGGATGCCGGCGTTCCCCGTCGACACCCACATCCACCGCCTCGCAGCTCGCTGGGGCCTCTCCAACGACACCACCGTCGAGCGGACCGAGCGCGATCTGAAGGCGGTCTTCCCCGAGTCGACCTGGTCGAAGGTGCACCTGCAGATCATCTTCTTCGGGCGTGAGCACTGCCCGGCGCGCTTCCACGACCTCCTGACCTGCCCCATCTGCTCCTGGGCAGCGACCAAGAAGCGCGCCCGGGACGAGCGCCGGCGTGACGATGCCGCGCGGCGCCGGCCCGGGAAGCGCAAGGTGAGCTCCTGATGGGGAGCGATCACGAAGACGAGGGCAGCGACCACGCGCTGGAAGAGGCCACCGCGTCCCTGGAGGCGGGCGATCCGGAGCTCGCCCTCACGCAGGCCTCCCGCTCGAAGCTCGAGGGGCCCCGGGCCCTGCTGGAGGTCCGCGCCTACCTGGACCTGGGGATGCTCGAACCGGCCCGGACCCGGCTGGACGCGGCGAGCTCGGCCCTCGGGGACGACGACGTCGAGGTCGTGGAGCTCCGAGGGGAGGTGGCCCTGGAGTCCTGGGACCTCGACGGAGCCCGTGCTGCCTTCGAGGCCATCGGCGCGCTGGAGCGGGATCCGTGGATCTGCGAGCGTCTCGCGCTCCTCGCGGATCACTCGGGGGACCACGACCGCGCCCACGCCCTCATGGTCGAGGCCGCCGAGCTCGACCCCGAGCGCCCGGCCCCGGTGAGGGTGACCGCGGCCGCGTTCGACCGGATCGTCGAGGAGGCCCTCGGCTCCCTCGCGCCGCCCTTCGCCGAGCGGGTCCGCGCGATCCGCGTGGTGAGGGAGCCGGTCCCCTTCCGCGAACTGGTGGACCCGAGGGATCCGTCCGCGACGCCGCCGGACATCCTCGGCCTCTTCGTCGGCCCTACCATTCACGATCTGGCGGAGGACTTCCCCGCGCAGCTCCCCCCGTCCATCTATCTCTTCCAGCGCAACCTGGAGCGCATGGCGCGCGACGCCGAGCACCTGGCGGAGGAGATCCGCGTCACGCTCTTCCACGAGATCGGGCACCTCCTAGGATTGGACGAGGACGGCGTCGCCGCGCTCGGCCTCGCCTGACCCTACAAAGACATGGACCGCCCCACCTTCTTACGACTCGCCGACGACGTCATCCGACGCGTCGAGGATTGGCTCGAGGACTTCGACCCCGACGAGGTGGACTTCTCCACCGCTGACGGTGTCCTGAAGATCCAGTTCGAGGGCGGTCCGACCTACGTCCTCAATCGCCAGACCGCCACCAACGAGATGTGGTACGCGGCGGGCGTCCGCGCCTGGCACTACGTGCTGGACTCCGAGAGCCAGTCGTGGCGATGCGACAAGGACGGGCACGAGCTCTTCGAGAAGATCGCGAGTACCGTGGCCGAGTACCTCGGCCGGCCTCTCCCCCACGCTCTCTGAGCCGACTGAGATGACGAGCACCCCCCAGCACCTCGGGATCCACCGACTGGAAGGCTTCTTCTGGGTCGCTCGAACAGGCGGCTACGCCCGCGCCGCCCGGGCGTTCCCGTACCCCATCACGCAGCCAGCGGTCCACCAGCAGGTGAAGAAGCTGGAGGATGAACTGGCGGTGACGCTCTTCGAGCGGGTGGCGAAGGATCGGATGGCCCTGACCCCCGCCGGCCAGCGACTGTTCGACTTCGTCCGCCCCTTCTTCGAGTCCCTGCCTTCGGTGATCCGCTCCGTGCGCGGCGGCGAGTTCGGCGGCACGCTTCGCGTGAGCAGCTCCAGCCTGCTGCTGCGGCGCCTCATCCCCGCCTGGGTTCAGCGCCTCCACGCCGAACACCCCTCCATCGAGATCCACCTCGAGGAGACGGGCGATGACGCCCCGGCGCTCCTTCGCCAGGGCGCCGTGGACCTGGCGATCGACCACCTCTACGAGACCCCCGATGACATCGCGACCATGAAGGTCGCGACCCTGCGCCCCTACGTGGTGTTGCCCGAGCAGCACGCCCAGCCCGAGGACGCTCCGGTGGACCTTGCCGCCCTCGCCGAGCTTCCCTTCGTGGCCTACTCCCAGCCCCGCGCCCGGGAGCTGCAGTTCATGGCCCTGGGTCAGCACGACGCCTCGCCGGTGTCGACCCTCTCGGGGTCGAGCGCCGAGACGATCCTGGGCTTCATCGCGGCCGGGCTCGGGTGGTCGATCCTCCCGTGGCTGGCCGGCGATGAGCCCGCGACCGAGGCGGTCCAGTCGCGCCCCCTCCCCGCACCCACCGGCGAGCTCGACATCGTCGCGGCGTGGCGGAAGGACTGCCCTGAGAACCCGCTCCTCGACGCCATGCTCGAGGCCGCGCCCAAGGCCTGAACGCCAACCTGTTCGGGCCAGAGCCCCTCTTCAGTCCAGCGCCGCTGCCGGGCAAGCCAGCCAGCGCCCGGCTACTGGTCGCCGCGGATCGCCTCGATGAGCGGCGCGATCACGTCCCGATCCACGGCGAGGTCCAGGCTCTCGGCAGGTCCCGTGAGGGTCAGCTGGACAGGGAGGATGCCGGCGTCCTCGGCTCCCACGACGACGTTCGCCGGCACCACCGCCTTGATCGAGAGCACGTTGTCTCCACGGTCGAGGAAGCCGCTGAGCGGCACGGGCTCCTCATCGTCGCCCAGCGGGATCTGGGCCTTGCGGTAACGGACGATGTCGTCGTCCAGCTCCATCCGGACCTCCTCGGGCCCCCACTCGACCCACTCGGTCTCACGGACGTTGAAGTACGACCCCGCGAGGCCTGGCTGGAGGCGAGCCTGCATGGCCCCGACGGCCAGGGTCATCTTCCCGGTCTCACGGAACTCCGACGCTGCGAGATCGACCGTGTATCCGTCGACCTCCACCTCGACGACCGCTTCCTGCCCCGCTTGCGGGCGGACCGCGGTGAACCATGGCAACAGCCGCCCGAAGAGCACCTCGCAGACCGCCTCGTCCGCCCGCGCCCTGACGCTGGCCCTGTTCAGGGAGAGGACGGATCCCCTCATGGCGCCGCCGAGGTCCACCCCGGCACCGACGCGCACCGAGAACTGAACCGGGCCGGACGGTCCGGCGGGCGCCCAGTCCCCCAGGCGAGGCAGCGCCAGCCCCTCGACGCCCACGAAGGAGAGCCGCTCAGGGAGGAACGCGCTCAGCTCGGGCGGAAGCGGCCGCTCGCCCCCCAGCATCGCGGACGGGAGATCAGCGGCCCACGCGTTCATCGACCCCGCGGATCCGCTCCGGTCCCCCGCTGGCGGCATCCTGAGCTCCAGTACCGCGTTCCTCGAGGAGGCGTCACGCCATGAGCTCCGAAGTACGGACCCACGCTCCCCGTCGAAGGCGAGACTCGTGAGGTAGTGGCTGAGGTCGAGGCCGAGATCGGACTCCTCCGGCACCTGCACGCGGACCCTCGCCTCTGCGCCAGCCAACACCCGGGCGAAGGCGTCGAGCTGCATTTCCCCCATGGCCGCGAGGAGTGCAGGTCGGAGGTTCAGCAGGTCCCGCGGCTCGAAGGGAACGGCGAAGGAGTCACTCACGAGCGTCCAGTCCAGGGGCTCGCTGAGCTCCTCCGCCGAGAAGCGGTCCGGGAGAGCTCCCTCGACCAGCCCGGCGAGTCCGCCGGGCGCCCCTCTCACTCGGACGGTGAGACCGCTGGCCCCGCTCCCGCTCCCACTCCTGGGAACCATGGCCCCTTCCCTCCACTCGACGCCCAGGGAGAGGGTCAGCCGTTCCCCGCTCACATCGAAGCGACCCACCGTCTGCTGGCCCGCCGGATCGGGTCCGACGGCCACGTCGATGGTCGCCCCCGCCTCGAGGTCGGCCATCAGGCAGTCGAGCGCCGCGCCGTGTAGCCATGCCTCTGGTGTCTGGGAGGCGTCGCGCACGGAGGGGGGCGTGCGCCGGACCAGCCCGAGCGAGCGCGCCACGTCCAACGGGACGCCGTCGGAGGAGAGCGTCAGACTCTGGACCTGGACCCCGGGGCCGTCCGTGTAGGCCACAACGGGTGCGAGCCGAAGCGCCCCGCTCGCCGCCGCGGGACCAACCCGCCCCGGCCAGCTCACGAGAGCGCTCCCCACGCTCAGCGCCGCGTATTCCCGCTGGCACCGAATCTCTGCCTCGAGATCCCGCACGTTGATCAACCCCCGCCCCGAGGCGGTGTCGTCCACCGTCCAGTCCTTGACCGACAGCTGGATGCGCAGGCCGCGCCTCACGGAGGAGCCGTCCGCCCAGCGCGCCATGCTGCGCAGCAAGGTCTCGAGCATCACCTGATCCCCGACCTGCATGATTCGCTGCAGGTCATCGACCCCGTTGTCGTCGACCCGGGACCGGAGCGAGAGGACGTCCACGCTCACGTCCCACCTGGGACTGCCCTGCCCGAACAGGTCCAACAGCGACGGTAGCTCCGCGCTGGCCTGCACCGCCTGGCGGCCGTCGGGACCGACGATGGTGACCGACCGGACGGTCTGTCGCCGGCTCCAGGAGAGGTCGACCCCGGAGACCTCCACCGTCGCGTTGAGGCCGCTCGCCAGGAGCTCCTCGAGCGCGCGCGCTCCCCAGCCAGAGAGCAGGTGAGCACCGAACAGCGCGATGGCGAGGGCAGCGCCGGACATGAACGCGAGGCAGCCACACCCTCCGCTGAGCAGGGTCCCCGAGCAGCCCGACCTGCGGGAGGTCAGCTCTGATTCTGTCGCCGGCTCTTCGGCGCGGGGGGCAGCAGCGGTGGAGGTCGACAAGGAAGGGTCACCTGGGAAGGTCGGTGGGAGAGGATACCGCCGGTGCCGGGGATCTCGTCACCGGAGGAGCCGCTCCGTCAATTCCAGGTGGGGTCCGGAGGCATGTGGGCGAGGGACGCCCCGCCGCCGCCCAGTCGGCGGATCGCCGCCCGCCAGACGTCCTCGGCCGCGCCGTCGGCGAAGACGAGGTCCGCAGCTGTGGGCAGGGGGAGCCAGGACCCGGCCGTGATCTCATCGTCGAGCTGGTCCGCTGCCCAACCGGCGTACCCGACCACGAAGCGCGCGTCGTGCTCGAGGGCCGCGGTCGCCCCCGGCCGCTGCACGAGGGACTCGAGGTCGGCCCCGATCCGAATCCCGTCCCCCACGTCGAGGCCACCGGTCGCCCCCGCCAGGTCGCCGGAGAAACGGTGGATCAGCTGGAGCGTGTCCCTGGCGACGGGCCCCCCCTCCCGCACCTTGAGGTCCAGGGACTTCAGGTCGGGATGGTCCGGGAACAGGTCACCCACCCGCGCCTGGGTCGTCCGGTTGACCACGAGCCCGAAGGCGCCCTCGTCGTCGTGCTGGCACATCAGCACGACCGTGTGCATGAAGTTCGGGTCGAGGAGTGCGGGAGCGCTGAGCAGCATGGTCCCGGCACCGGCGCGAAGCTCGCTCACGTTCGGCGCTCCAGCGTGAAGACCACCTCGACGTGCGGCGTGTGGGGGAAAAGGTCCACGGGCCGGACCGCCGTCACCCCGTAGCCCCCCCCGCAGAGCGCCGCCACGTCACGGGCGCCGGAGGTGGGGTTGCAGGACACGAAGATCATCCGGTCTGCGCCGAGCTCGATGAGCTGCGCCGGCACCTTCGGATGCAGGCCGGCCCGCGGCGGATCCACCACCAGCACGTCGGGGCGGCGGGACTCGGACTCCAGACGGATGGTCTCGAGCACGTCGCCCTCGTGGAACACCGCGTCCTCCCGGCCGTTCCGCGCCGCGTTCTGCCGCGCGTCCCGGATGGACGAGGGGGCGCTCTCGAAGCCGACGAGCTCGACCCCATCGGGGGCGATGGCGAGGCCGATGGTGCCGGCGCCGCAGAAGACGTCGAACAGACGCTGGCCGGGCTCTACCCGCGCCTCCTCGCCGACGATCTCGAAGAGCCGCTCCGCCTGCTCGGTGTTCGTCTGGAAGAAGGAGTCCGCAGAGATGCGGAAGCGCTTGCC
This sequence comes from uncultured Planctomycetaceae bacterium, assembly GCA_964511565.1. Lineage (GTDB taxonomy): Bacteria > Planctomycetota > UBA1135 > UBA1135 > Saltatorellus. Next base: position 1,166 of record CAZEFP010000152.1, on the reverse strand, counting down.
GCACAGCACCTCATCGATGGTCCCCGGCCCGTGGAGGATGTGCTCCTCCTCTCCGTAGGCCACCGTGGCCGCGCGGCGGGTCACGTTCTGCACGACGGTGGTGATCTCCGGATGGCGCTCCAGGAGCGCCTCCACGAGAGGATCGATCCGCTCCGCGGCGCGCTCCGAGGTCACGAGGTCGACCATGGTCTCGTTGGTCCGTACGCCGCGCCGAACCACGAGGTGGCGGAGGAGCCCCTCGTGGGCGCGCAGGTCCCAGGGGGCGAGTCCCGCCGCCAGCGCGAGCTCGCGGACCGTGTTCCGGATCCCGTCCGAGCCCTCGAACGCGATGGCGCACCGCTCGACGTCCAGCACCTTGCTGAAGAGCCCCGGCGCGTGGAGGCCGAGCCCGAAGCTGGCGTCCACGCCGTCGGGCTCCTCGCTCAGCACGTAGCGCCGGGACCCGAAGGTGAAGTCCATCTTGTTCCGGTACCCCTCCAGCTGGCTCGCGGGCTCCACGTCGGCCACCGGCGGGGGCGCGCCGAGACCGGCAGCATCGAAGGACGTGGCCAGCGCCCGCTCCACCAGGCCTCGCTTCTGCCGCAGCTGTTCGCCGTATTCGAGCGTGGGGAGGGCGCAGCCTCCGCAGACGCCCGCGTGGGGGCACCGAGCGCCCGTGGCGTGCGGGCCCGCCTCGAGGACCTCCACCACCCGCGCCTCCACCCGTCCTCCGCGACGCTTCAGCACCTCGGCGGTGACGCGTGAGCCAGGATTCGCGTGCCGCATCCGAAGTCGGCTCTCCCCCACCGCCGCGATGCCCCGACCGCGGTCGTCGATCACCCCGACGTCCAAATCGAAGCGATCGCCTCGCCGCGGCTTCCGGCGAACCGGCTGGGCGGAGGTGGGCTCGGGGGGGTCGGTGGACATGGGCGTGAAGGTGCGGGCAAGGACGAGCGATACCGGGCTCGGGAGCGTACGCTCCCGGGTAGGGAGCGACGACCCCGAAGATGGAACAGCCGACAGCCGAGCAGCAGCCAGGGCCCCCCCCCTCGAGCAGGAGCGCCGCCGCTCGGCGCTTCAGCCTCGCCCTGCTGGCGCTCGCCGCCGCCGTGCTGCTCGGCCTCGTGGGGCGCGTCGAGTTCCTTGTGGATGACGCCTTCATCTCGCTCCGCTTCGCCCGCAACTGG
>CAZEFP010000151.1:0-7410 GCA_964511565.1 uncultured Planctomycetaceae bacterium | reverse complement strand
CCCACGCCGCGGCCACCCTCCGCCCGCCCGCTTCACCCTCCCCCTGGAGCACACCGGAGGGCCTGGACGTCGCGCCGACCTACGGCGTGGGCGAGCGGTCCCCCGCGGGCTCGATGCCCGGCTTCCCGCCGTTCATCCGCGGACCGTACTCCACGATGTACGTGCGGCGCCCCTGGACCATCCGGCAGTACGCGGGGTTCAGCACGGCCGAGCAGTCGAACGCGTTCTACCGCCGGAACCTCGAGGCCGGGCAGAAGGGCCTCTCCATCGCGTTCGACCTCGCCACCCATCGCGGCTACGACTCCGACCACCCCCGGGTGGTCGGCGACGTCGGGATGGCCGGCGTGGCCATCGACTCCATCCTCGACATGGAGGTGCTCTTCGACCGGATCCCCCTGGACCGGATGAGCGTCTCCATGACGATGAACGGAGCCGTGCTCCCCATCCTCGCGCTCTACGTCGTCGCGGCGGAGGAGCAGGGCGTCGCGCCGGCGAAGCTCAGCGGGACCATCCAGAACGACATCCTCAAGGAGTTCATGGTCCGCAACACGTACATCTATCCGCCGGCGCCCTCGATGGAGTGCGTGGCGGACGTGTTCCGGTTCACCTCGCAGCACATGCCGCGATTCAACTCCATCTCGATCAGCGGCTACCACATGCAGGAGGCGGGCGCGACGCTCGATCTCGAGCTGGGGTACACCCTCGCCGATGGGATCGAGTACGTGCGCAAGGGGATCGAGGCGGGACTCGCGGTCGACGATTTCGCGCCGAGGCTGAGCTTCTTCTTCGCCATCGGGATGAACCCCTTCATGGAGGTCGCCAAGCTGCGCGCCGCGCGACAGATCTGGGCCGAGCGCATGCAGGGCTTCGAGCCCAAGAACCCGAAGTCCCTGACCCTGCGCACCCACTGCCAGACCTCCGGCTGGTCGCTCACGGCCCAGGACGTCTACAACAACGTGCCGCGCACAATGACCGAGGCGCTGGCGGCCGCGCTCGGAGGGACCCAGAGCCTGCACACCAACTCCCTGGACGAGGCCCTCGCGCTGCCCACCGACTTCAGCGCCCGGATCGCGCGTAACACCCAGCTCGTCCTCCAGCAGGAGAGCGGCATCACCCGCACGGTCGACCCGCTGGGCGGCAGCCACTACGTGGAGCAGCTCACCCGGGACCTCAAGGCCCGCGCCGACGCGCACATCGACGAGGTCGAGGCCCTCGGCGGCATGACCCGCGCCATCGAGGACGGACTCCCCAAGCTGCGGATCGAGGAGGCCGCCGCCCGGGCCCAGGCGCGCATCGACTCCGGGGTCCAACCGATCATCGGCGTCAACGAGCACCGGCCCGAGCACGAGGAGGACGTCCCGGTCCTCTCCATCGACAACGCTCAGGTCCGCGCGGCCCAGCTGAGCCGGCTGGAACAACTCCGCCGCGACCGGGACCCCGAGGCGGTGGCGCGCGCCCTGGCCGCGCTCACGAGCGCCGCCCACAAGGTCCAGGGGGGCGAGCCACGGACCGACGACGAGAACCTGCTCAGCCTGTCGATCGAGGCCGCCCGGTGTCGGGCGACGGTCGGCGAGATCTCCTCCGCCATGGAGGAGGCCTTCGGGCGTCACCGCGCGACGATCCGGGCCGTCTCCGGCGTTTACCGATCCGAGATGAAGGACAGCAACGAGAACGTGGACGGCGCCCGGAGCGCCGCGGAGGAGTTCCTCAAGGCCACCGGTCGGCGCCCCAGGCTGCTGGTGGCGAAGATGGGTCAGGACGGCCACGACCGCGGCCAGAAGGTCATCGCCACCGCCTTCGCCGACCTCGGCTGGGACGTGGACATCGGCTCGCTCTTCCAGACGCCGGAGGAGACCGCCCGGCAGGCGGTCGAGAACGACGTGCACGTCATCGGGGCCTCCTCCCTGGCGGCGGGACACCTCACGCTCGTCCCTGCCCTCCGCAGCGAGCTCGCCCGCCTCGGCCGGGAGGACATCCTCGTCGTGGTCGGGGGCGTGATCCCGCCCCAGGACGTCCCGGCCCTGCTCGAGATGGGCGCCGCCGCCGTCTTCGGCCCGGGGACGGTGATCACCGAGGCAGCGGTCACCCTGATCGAGACGCTCCGCGGCTGAGCCCCCGCCTCCAGGGCGCTCGCGCGCCCTTTGATGAGGGGAGCCTTAGAAGGTCGGCGCCGCGGCCCGCAGGGCCTTGAGATCCGTGCTCTCCTTGCCGAAGAGGCCGGAGCCAACGCCCGCCTCGAAGCCCACCATGAAGACTCCGCTCCTGGCCCTCGCCCTGACCCTCGCACCGGTCGCCGCGGCGGCGGCCCCCATGCCCCAGGGCCCCAAGGGCCCGCTCGCGACCCATGTCCCACCCACCGAGCCCGGCATCGCCTGGTTCGGCACCTGGGAGGGCGCCCTCGCTGAGGCGAGGCGGACACAGCGGCCGATCCTCTTCATGTCGGCCGCTCCCCAGTGCCACGAGGTCCCCGGGGTCTGGTGACCTGGCTATCAGCACACCGACAGGAGTGTCCTGTCTGATCCATCCATCGTCGCCGCCTCACGCGAGTTCGTCTGCGTCCGACCGCAGACCTACGAGGACGCGGCCGAGGCCAAGGTCCTCTCCTACGTCTTCGCCGGTCGCGGCGGCCTCGAGAACACCTCCTTCGCCCTCCTGGACCCCGACGGCAAGAAGCTCACCCGCGGATCCAGGTCCCCGTCCATGACCTACGGCTCCACGGAGGAGTTCCAGGGAGCCTTGACGCGCATCAGCGCCCGCTACGAGCCGAAGGCCCGGCCCATCGAGGGCCTGCCCACGCTCCGCGACCTGCGGCTGTCCCTCAACGTGGCCGCTGCCGACATGCGACCCTTGATCGTGCTGCGCGCGGACAAGCCTGCCGATCGGGCGCGCCTGACCGCGGCCGTGGCCAAGCTCGCCTGGAGAGAGGAGTGGGTGGGCCGCTTCCACTTCGTCGTGCTCGATTCGAAGGAGACCTTCGAGGGGCTCGCCCCCGGGGAGGGAATCACGGTGGTCCAGCCGGACCCCTACGGCCTCGGTGGAGACGTGCTCGCCACGCGCGGCCTCACCTCGACCACTCCGGAATTCGCCGCGACCCTGGCCGCGGGCGTGAAGGCCTTCGAGGCCGCCGAGAGGGACCACGACGATCACATCCGCGAGGCCCGCAAGCGCGGCATCCGCTGGGAGACCGCGATCCCCGTGACGGACTCCCACGGGCCACGGAGGCGCGGCGAAGAGGGCCGACGCCGCGACGGACCCCGGCGCCGGCGCGACCGATAGGCGCCGGCGAGGGTGCGGTTCACCGCAGGTCGTAGATGGGCTCGCCCGTGTCCAGCATGTTCAGGGCCAGGACGATGAGCAGGAACACCACGATCGGAGCGGCGATCCAGATCCAGTTCTCGCGAAGCAACTTCATGGGTGAGGCGGCGGCGCCGCCGCGCGGGTGAGTCTAGCGCCCCGAACAGGGCGAGGGCACGACGTCCCTCGCAGGCGGATTCGACCGGTGAAGGCTGGGTCTCGGCGCCGCCAGGCGGCATGAATGGGTCCATGAGACTCGCCCCCTGCTCGCTGCTCCTCGGAGCCCTCCTCATCCAGACGGCGTCCGGCCAGGCGACCGGCGCTCGCCTGCTCTCGCTCGGGGGCGCGGGCACGGCCGCGGCCCGCGCCCAGAACTCCGCCTTCGTCAACCCTGCCCTCGCCCAGCGGGCCAGGGCGTCGGATCGGATCGAGCTCACGGCGCCCGTGCTCACCGTCATCGCCGCGGACGAGTCCGACCTGCGCCGGGACATCGAGAGGCTGCAGGACTCCATCGACGCCCTCCAGGCTGGGCTCGGTGGCCCGAACGAGGCGGCCCTCCGGAGCAGCCTCAGCGGCGACCTCTCCGCCATCGACGGCGCGGAGGTCTTCGGGGACGCTGGGATCGGAGCGTCCTTCGTGCTGCCGCGCGGGTCCGTGAGCCTCGGATTGACGTGGCGCAGCTTCGTGGACCTCCGGGGGGTGACGTCCATCGACCCGGCGGACTTCACGACCATCAACAACACCGCCAATCCACTCGACCTCGACCAGCTCGCGTCCGAGGTGCTGGTCCCCTCCGTCCGCGTCGACGAGATCGGGTTCACCTTCGCCACGGACTTCTCCCTCTTCGGGCTCCCGAGCTCCGCGGGGGTCACGCCGAAGTTCCAGTCCGTGGAGAGCCGGCTCTACGCCGTCTCGGTGTCCCAGGCCGACCAGTCCGACGTCCTCTCGGACCTGGGGGACGGGGAGGTACGACGGGATGACATCGGCAACGTGGACGTTGGCGTCGCCGTGGACCTGACCCCGAAGATCCGCGCAGGGCTCTCGACCAGGAACCTCCTCCGGCACACCTTCGACGCGCCCACGGTCGCCGGCAGGGAGTTCGCCTACGAGCTCGAGCCGCTGACCACCGCGGGCGTCGCATACGGCGAGAACGGCTGGATGCTGACGGCGGACCTGGACCTGAACTCCACCAGCCGCTTCGAGGGTCTGGCCGACTCTCGCTTCCTGCGCATCGGCGGTGAGCTGAGCCTGGGGACTCCCCTGGCCATGCGGGGGATGCCGGGACACCCGCACCTGAGCGACCTCGAAGGCAACATGAACGACGCCGTCGTCGTCCGCGCCGGCTTCACCACGGACCTGGAGTCGACCCAGCAAGACCTCTGGAGCCTCGGGGTGTCGTTTCCCACCTACCTCCAGGCCCCCCTCGAGTTCACACTGGCGGTCGGCACCGAGGCCTTCGGGGCCGCCCTGCAGTTCGGCTGGTCCATCTGACTGGCCGGCCCTGTTCCACCCACAACCCTCGCAAGCGACCCATGATCACCCCCATCGAAGGCCTCCCGGAAGGCGTGCTCGGCTTTGACATCGGCGACAAGATCACGACCTCCGACTACGAGGACATCCTCGGCCCGGCGATCTGGGCCCAGGCCGAGGCTGGCAACGGCGTACGCGCCGTCGTCCGCCTCTCCCAGTGCCCCTCCATGTCGGCCGGCGCCATGTGGGACGACATCAAGCTCGCCACCGCGTACTGCGGTCAGTGGCGCCGGATCGCCATGCTCGCCGACGCGTCCTGGATCAAGGCGTCGATCCGCGTGACCAACTTCATGATGCCGGGCCAGTTCCGCGCCTTCGGCCTCGACCAGTTCGACGAGGCGGTGGAGTGGGCCGCCAGCGAGGACGGCGGCCTGCACGTGACGCTCTCGGAGACGCTCCCTCGGATCGCCACGCTCGAACCGGGTGGCCGCCTCACGAAGGAGGACTTCGAGGACGCCGCCGCTGCGATCGACCCCGTCATCGAGGAGGAAGGGGATCTCGCGGGGATCCTCATCGCCACCAAGTCGATCCCCGGGTGGACCTCCTTCGGCTCCTTCCTGGCCCACCTGCGCTTCGCCAAGGACCACCACCAGCACGTCAAGCGCATCGCCGTCTGCTCCGACAGCTCGGCCGCCCAGCACCTGCCCTCTCTTGGCAAGCACTTCGTCTCGGCGGAGGTGAAGTCGTTCGACTTCGACGACCGAGAGGACGCGCTGGAGTGGCTGCGATCGGGCGACTGACCTCGGCCGCGGGGTTCAGACCCGCTTGCCGACGATGATCTCGTGGCGCGTCCCCTTCCGACGGGGGCGCGCGTAGGAGCGGTGCCTCGAGACCTCGAAGCCGCCCCGCCCCAGGGCCGCTGCGAACTCGGGCTCCTCGCTGCTGCACCAGAAGGCGACCCGCCCCCCGGGGCGCAGCGTCTCCCGGACCATGCGGATCCCGGCGCGACCATAGAGCGTCCGGTTCTGGCGATCGACCATCGGGGCCGGACCGTTGTCGATGTCGAGCATCAGCGCCGACAGTGCTCCGCCGTAGCGCGGCAGGACCTTGGTCACGTCTCCCCGGATCAGCTTCGTCCGGGGGTCCCCGAGGGGGTCTCCAGCGTGCGAGCCAGCCGGACCGAGGTTCCACTCGACGACCGCGTCCAGGAGCTCCACCTGGATCGCCCGCCCGCCCTCAGGGAGCAGGTCCAACGCCCTGCGAAGCGTGAAGCCCAGCCCGAGGCCGCCGATCAGCACGAGCGCGCCAGGCTCCAGACCGTCGCAGACGTGTTGCGCCAGCTCCTCCTCGGAGTTGTGCTGCCGGGAGGTCATCAGCGCGCGCTTGCCCGCCACGATCTCGTGGTGGCCGTCGTGCTCGAAGAGCTCCAACTCCGTCCCGTCCGGCGTCTTCGCCCTTCCTACCCGTTCCCTCGGCTTCATGGGCGCACCCTAACCGCCCGTCCCCCGGACCCGCGAGGAGAGGCGGTATTCATGGGCCCCGAGGCAACAAGCGCGCGCCAGGAACGACGGCGGCCCCCTGGCGAATCGATCGCCAGGAGGCCGCTGTACGTGCCTGGGCCAGACCTACTCGAAGGTGACGCTCGTGGCGCTCGAGAAGTTACTCGTCGGCTGCGGGTTCGAGTCGCGGAACCAGGTCTGGAAGTTCCACGTCTGCCCCGCGAGGACCGCGCCGTTGTAGGGCGGCGGGAACGACGTGAGGTCGACCAGGACCTCCTTCGCACCGCTGGCTCCGCTGTTGAACAGGGTCGCCTCCATCCTCAGCGCCGAGCCGGAGATGCAGAGCGTGCCCTGACCTCCGCCAGCGCCCGGCGTGAAGCCCTGGCTCTGGGAGGCCACGATCATGCCGATCGTGTTCGCAGGCATCCGCGTGGTGCGAATCCGCAGGTCATTCTCCGCGACGTCCTCGAAGCCGATGGCGTTGATACGAGCCCAGTCGCCGCCCGAGTGCTGGGCTGCCGGCGTGCAGTAGTTGTCTCCGATGTACTTCGGCGAGAGCGGAGTGGAGAGCGAGGTCCCGCCCGGGGTGCCAGGGAGGAACAGGTGAATCCGGTCCATCATGAAGCCGCGGCTCCGCGCCGAGAACTGCAGCGTGTTGAGCCCGACGTTGATGTCGAAGTTGGCGTTGGTGTACTGCGGGCCCGGAAGCTCGAAGCGTGACTCCCAGTTCCAGTTCCCCGGCGTGTTGGGGTTGTTGGAGAACATCTTGATCCAGGGCCCGTTGTTCATCCGGATCCAGGTGTCGTTCTCCTCGGTCGGGTTGGCGTTGTCGTGGCGGTTACGGAGCTTGACGCTGTAGTTCCCCGCGTTGGTGGCGACGATCTGGTAGGTCAGCACAGCCGTCCCGGGACTGTTGAAGAAGTTCGGCCCGTTCCAGCGAAGGAAGCCGTCGCCGCTGAAGCCGGTGGGCGTGCTCGGAGTCGCCCAGCCGTTGGGGCCCTCGTCCTCGATCTCGATGGCGATCATCCCGCCGGTCTCGAGGTACTGGGCAGAAGCAGTTTCGATGGTGGCCAGGGGTGCGATCACGGCAGCAACGAGCGCCGTGCGCATGAACCCCTGAGCCCTTGCGGTGAGAGTCATGGTGCAG
>CAZEFP010000150.1:0-7429 GCA_964511565.1 uncultured Planctomycetaceae bacterium | reverse complement strand
ACGGCCGAGGCGGCCCGGGAGCTCGTCCGCATGCTCGGCCGGGCGCGGGGGAGCGACGCCTGGGAGCTGCTCGAGCGCGCCGTCCGGGACGCGCAGCTGCTGGAGATCGACCGCGCGGTGGGGCGACTCCTGGAGCAGGTGGAGGTCGCCGGCCGCGGCGAGGACTGCACCGTCGTGCTGTGCGCCACGCGCGGCCTCCTCCGCCGGCCGACGGAGCTCACCGTGGGGCGGCGCTTCGCGACGGAGCTGCTCGAGGTCCCCCTCTGGATCCGGTGGGCGCGGGGCCAGGGGAGCGAGACGCCGGTGGTCGAGACCGCCTCGGTGCTCGAGTCCAGCCGCGCGCTGGATCGCGCCTTTGGTCTGGGCTTGGAGCCCTCGTTCTACCCTTCGGTGGGGTCCGCCTACACCTCCTCCGCTGGCCTCGACGCCCACGCCTTCGTGGCGCCGGACCGACAGGAGGAGCGACTGGGGATTCAGTCCAACGCACAGGTCTTCGATCGCGCGGGAGGGGTGTCGACCCTGGAGTTTCGCTCCCTGCTCCACGACGACCCGTTCCGCGCCTACACCAGCCTCCCGGAGCTCGAGTTCTGGTGGACCGGGGGCGAGGAGCCTCCGGCCTTGCGCTGGGAGAGCGGCGCGCACCTCGCGCTCGACGTCCAGGCCGGCGGCGCACCGGCGCGAAAGGGCCGCCTGACGTTCAATCCCTCGAGTCGGGGGGCGACGTGGGGGCGACTTCGACTCGGTGGCCGCGGGGCCTCGCTGCGGATCTCTCTCGAGCCCTCGCGCCGCGGAGCCAAGGCGTCCGGCGCTCCGGTCCCGGACGCCGTGCTCCTCGGCGGACCCACGCTGGCGCAAGGGTCGACGCTCTACCTCGAGGGCGGGGGGGGCGAGGCCGTCGATCCGGAGGCGTCGGAGGGGCCTCGGCTCCGGCTCGAGAAGGAACGCAGCGTCTGGTGGCGGGCCCGGGTGGAGGGCGTGGGGCCCGCGGAGGTGCTGGTGGGCTGCTGGCCGCCCCGGGACCTCTGGGATGAGCTGGCGGTGGAGGCCTCCGCGCCGGTCCGGCGCGTCGAGGTCCCCGGCCGGCCGGACCTGGCGAAGCTGGTGGGCGAGGCGCCCTTCGACTTCGCGGTCCGCAGGGAGGCCCGTGAACGCTTCGCCCTCAGCTGCGCTGTGGGAGGGAGCCAACTGCCGCCCGACCGCATCTCGGTGGACGGCGAGACCCTTGGGGGACCCGACGGCTTCGCGTTCCGCCTGGACGGCTGGAAGATGCCGCCGAGGTGGCCGGGCCCCAACGCGGAGGATCTGGGGGACGGACTGCTGTACATCAGGGAACGAGAGGGGCACCCCATGTCCCCGCGGGCGAGCGAGGGCTTGACCCTCGACCAGCTGCGCTTCCTACGCACGCTGCCCCCGGGCGAGTAATCTCTGCCCCGTGAAGCGCATCATCCTCTGCCGGCCCGCCGGCCCCCGGAACGTGGGCGCCGTCCTCCGGGCCGCCCTGAACTTCGGTCCGGCCGAGGTCGTGATCAAGGGGCTCGGCCGGCCGTCGCTGCTGGTCCACCCCGACTTCGACCTCATGTCCCACGGCGGCGAGGACGCGAGATCCGCCATCAAGGTGGTCGAGACCATGGAGGAGGCTCTGGAAGGATGCCACCACGCGGTGGCCTTCACCGCCCGCGCCAGGAAGAAGGAGCGGCGGGTGAACTGGCGCGAGCGCGCGCCGGAACTCGCGCCCATGGGCGACGACGGGGAGCAGCGGCTGGCGCTCATCTTCGGAAGCGAGGAGAGCGGGCTGACCCGGGAGGAGGCGGCGGTGGCGCAGGAGCTGGCCCACCTCCGCACGGCCCCCGAGCACACCTCCCTCAACCTCGCCCAGGCGGTGACGGTGGTGCTGCACAGCCTCTTCACCGGGGACGAGGTCCACCAGCGGGAGCCCCAGCCCAAGCGCCTGGATCAGCGCGAGCGGACGTTCCTCAAGGAGCGGATGACCCAGGTGCTGGCGGGGGAGGTGGCCTTCACCGAGTCCGCGGCGCGGGACATCACCGGCGCCATCGAGCGGATGATCACCCGGGCCCCCTTGGAGCCCCGGGACGCGCGGGCGTGGCACATCATCCTGCGCTCCCTCGGCTCCAAGGCGACACCCAACGAGTTCGGTCTCGAGGAGCAGCCCCGGGACGCAAGACGCCGCGACGCCCTCGCGCGAAACGAGGAGCGCCGCGGCGGCGAGGGGGAGTGAGGGCCAGGCCTACTGGAAGGTGATCCCGATCGAGCTCGAGAAGTTCGACGCCGGGAGCCCGCCGTTGGAGTCACGGTGCCAGAACTGCCAGTACTGCCGATCGCCCGGCTGCAGGGCCATCGAACCGCCACCCGCGACGGGGACTGCGGTGAGGTCGGGCTGGAAGAAGACCGAGCCAGCGCCCGCCGTGAGGACCTGGGTCACGTAGCGGCCGGGCGCGCCGAGGCAGAGGTTGCCGAGGGAGCCACCGGGGGCGGCGACGAAGTTCGTGGTGGGGGCGGTGATGAAGTAGCCCACGGCGTTCACCGGGAGGTCCACCACGTACAGGCTCACCGAGTTGTCGGAGGCCACCTCGCTACCGATCCCGCACAGGGTGGCGGGGCGGCCCGTGGCGTTCACCACGCCGGCGCAGCCCTGCTCCCCGATGAGCGGGAAGAGAGTAGCGTCCCCGAAGCAGGCGGTGAGGGCGTAGGAGTTGAAGCCCTCTCCGTTCTTCATGAAGGCCCGCACGACCACGGCTTGTTGCGTGGAGGGGTTGGTGGTGTTGACGTAGGTGACGGACTCGTTGTCGGTGGTCGAGGTCGAGCTCGCGAGAACGTTGCCGGTGCAGACGCCCCCCTGGAACTCGAGGATCTCCAGGTCCACGTCCCCCAGGGAGTGGTCGAAGAGCAGGTCCACCTGGATCTGCACGTCGGCCCTCAGGAGGCGCGCGAAGAAGTAGTCCTCGTCACAGCCCGTGACCATGAGGTCGGGCGTCGTGAAGTCCTGGAGGGAGATGAGTGAGCTGCTCTGGCAGCTGTCGTTGTCCTCGAGCGCGTCATCCACGATCTCGTTCGCGTCGACGAACAGCTCGTAGGGCGCCTGAACGGCCCCGGAGGCGGTCACGAGGACCGCGAGCTGCCGGGCGGCACCGCCGCAGTCGAAGTAGGACAGAGCCTGGCCGGACGCGGTCGCGAGGGGGGAACCACAGCCGAGCTCGAACAGGGCGACGTTGTACATCGCCGTGCCGGGAGGCGGAGACTTCGCCTCGATCACGATCTGCGCGTTGGCCGGCACATCGATGGCGAAGTAGTCGGGATCCGGTCCGAGGGTCAGGTTGGGCGTCAACCCGTTGAGGACGAGCGGCGGCGCGACGCAGTCGTCGTTGGGCTCGAAGGAGTCCTGGGGGAGGCTGTGGGCAGCAGCCTGGAGCAGTAGCGTCACCGGGACGGCGGCGCAGAAGGTGCGGATCATGGTGTTGGGTTGGGCAGGGGGGCCTTGGCAGGCGGGCCAGTCAGCGTTCCACCGTAAGCAGAATCCAACGCCTCAAGGCGACCTGGGGGCCGCGGAAGTGGGGACCGTGCGAGATTGAGATCGCAGCGTTTCGAATCGACACGAAGCGGACTCATTTGGGGATGGAGAGCCGGCACGGAGGACTAGGATGTGCGCCAATCCGATGGTCCATCTCAGCCGCATCTACACGAAGTCAGGGGACACTGGCACCACCCAGCTGGGTGACGGTTCGACCCTCCCCAAGCACCACCTGCGGGTCGCGGCGTACGGGAACATCGACGAGCTCAACAGCGTGATCGGCCTCATGCTCGTCCACGGCGTCCAGGGGTCGGCGGCGGAACGGTTGCGCCAGATTCAGAACGATCTGTTCGATGTCGGGTCCGACCTGTGTGTCCCCGGCGAGGCGGGCGAGAAGCTACGGATCACGCCTGCCTACGCCGAGCGCCTGGAGGGGTGGATCGACGAGGTGAACAAGGAGCTCGAGCCCATCAACTAGTTCGTCCTCCCGGGCGGGTCCTCGGCGGCGGCCTGGCTTCACCTTGCGCGGACCGTCTGTCGGAGGACGGAGCGGTCCATCGTCGAGCTCTTCGCACGCGAGGAAGGCGGCAGGGTCAATGGAGAGGTGCTGAAGTACGTCAACCGGCTCTCGGACCTGTTCTTCGTCCTCGCCCGAGAGGCCAACGACCACGGCCGGGACGACGTGCTCTGGGTCCCGGGCCAGAACGGCTGAGGGGCCGCACGGAGTCCCTGACCCCACTCACGCGACGGACCCATGGGCTTCCCGCTGGATCACGAAACCCCTCGAGAGTGGGTGTCGCTCGTGGAGCAGGAGCCCGAGCGGCTCCTGGAGGACCATGCCCACTGCGAGCTGAAGGCCGCCTCCTCGGCCCACGCGCTGATCGCGAAGAACCCTGAGCGCACGGAGCTCGTCCGGGATCTCGCGGACATCGCGATCGAGGAGCTCGAGCACTTCAAGATCGTGGTCTCCGAGCTCGAGTCCCGGGGAGGACGCCTCGGAGAGCAGTCCGAGAACCGGTACGCGGCCACGCTGCATCGGCGCTCGGCGGCGTCGCGGGAGAGCCTCGTGCTCGACCGGCTCGTGATCGCCCACCTCATCGAGGCGAGGAGCCTCGAGCGGTTCCATCTGCTCGCGGAACACGCGACCGACGACCGGCTTCGCCAGCTCTTCGCGGAGCTCTTGCCCTCCGAGGCGGCGCACCAGGGCTTCTACGCCAAGGCGGCCCGGGGGATCTTCGGGCGCGAGCGGGCGGACGCGCGGATCGCCTCCCTCCGGAAGCTGGAGGGGGAGGTCATGGCGAGCTTGCCATTCACCTACACGGTCCACTCCGGCATGGTCGGAGCTCCCGAGCCGGCGCCGGTGAAGCCGTGAGCACAGCGCCGGTGGAGGCCCGCGGTGTTCTCCTGGATGGGCGGGTGCAAGGCGTGGGATTCCGCTGGCACGCGAGGCTCGAGGCCCGGGCGCTGCAGGTGCGAGGGTGGGTGCGAAACCTCGAGGACGGAGGGGTCGAGGCCCACTGCGAGGGACACCCCGACCGGGTCGAGGAATTCCTCGGCTGGCTGGAGCTCGGGCCCGCAGGGGCGCGGGTGGACCGCGTGGATGTCCGCATCGCCGAGGTCGAGGGGCACCCGGGCTTCGAGATTCGCTGAGGGACGCCGAGCGGCCTGGAACCGTGACCTGAAGGGAGTCGTGTTCTAGGCTCACCCCATGGCTGTTCGCTCCGTGTGTTGGCTGATCCTCGGGCTGATGCTCCCGGTCTCCTCGATGGCGGAGGGGCCGCAGGAGCTGACGACCGATAGCTGGAACACGGTGGGGCAGCGGATCCCCGCGGTCGAGCTCCCGCGCATCGACGGGCGCGGGACCGTGGACCTCGGGACCCTCCGGGGTCGGAAGCTCCTGCTCATCCACTTCGCCTCCTGGTGAGCGGGCTGTCGAAGGGACGTGCCGGTCTGGTACGAGCGGGTGCGCCCGATGGTGGCCGCGGGTGAGCTGCATGTCGTCGGCATCGTCCAGGAGCAGCACCCTGCGAGAGCGCGACTCTTCCAGCAGTGGAAGCAGCTGGACTTCCCGATCCTCTGGGATCCCTTCGGGGTCTGTGGGGTCGAGGCGGTCCCCGACCTGACAGCCGTGGACGAGCACGGGGTCGTGCGGATCGACCGCCCCTCGCCGAAGGCCTTCGAGGAGCAGTTCGTGGAGGGGTTCCTCCAGCAGACCGTCGAGGCTCCGACGATGCCCGAGCCCGGGCTGTCCCCCTTCCGGGTTAACGAGCTGGCGAGGCTGAGGGGAGAGCTCTCCACGGAGCAGCGCGCGCGCCGTGCCATGGCGCGGCTGATGCTCGCCGGGCCCCAGGCGAGAACGATCGATGGCGAGGTCAAGGCGTTGGTCACGGCAGCGAGCTCCGGGCAGCCCCGGGATCTCTTCCGATCCGGCGTGGCCCTCAGGATGCGCTTCGATGGTCCGCAGGTTCGCGGCACGGACCTGCAGCGGTCCATCGACGCCTGGTTCGCGGCGTTGATGGGCGCGCCCAACCAGTACATCTGGCGTCGACGGATTCAGCAGTGGGGCCCGGCTCTGGACAAGCCCTATGCGTTCTACGACTGGGTGGCTGACGCACGTGCCGAGGTGCAGGAGCGCGGTGAGCGGCCGGTGGGGCTCCAGGTCGTCCTCTCAAGAGCGGAGCAGGCCCTCGGGTCGCGCTCCGTTCCCGTGCCAGGAGCGGCGGCCGAGGCGCCGGATCCCGACGGGCGCTTGACCAGGGATCCAGGCAGGCTCGTGCGGCTCGAGGTTGCCGTGGCGCTGAACACCGCCGCTGCGGGGCCGCGGATTCGGATCCCGCGCGGAGCGCTCCGGCTCCACGTGGTGCTACGCCCGCGGCCGGGGGCCAGCTGGCCCACGGACGCGCTCCCGCCGGTCCTCTGGCTGGACCCCGGGGAGGGCTGGCTCCTCTCGAGTCCCCTGGTGGGCTTCGATCCGCCCGGCGAAGGGGGAGAGCAGCGCGCCCTCATGGCGGACCTGGAGCTCTCCACGCCCCTTGTCGCGCTCGGCCCGCCAGACCCGAACGCCGCGCCTCCTCCGTCCACGCAGACCCTCAGGGGGTACGTGGTCTACTCCGTTTGCCTCCCCGATGGGACCTGCGTGTTCCGCCGCCAGGAGCTGACGGCGGTGGTCAGGTATCCAGCGCGCCCTGGGGGGGAGCCCGGAGAGCCGGATGGTGAGGCGCCCGAGGACCAGGATCGCTGACCATGGGCGGAGCTCCGAGAGCGGTCCGCTCCGCCGCGGTCGCGTGGCTCGCAGCCTCAGGGCTCCTGGCCTGCGCCGGACCCAGCGCGGACCCGGTCCAGCGGGTCCGCGGCCCGATCGCGGCGCGCATCCTCCAGCCCGCCGCGCTCATCTTCCCTTCGCCGCGCCCGTCGCGGGCCCGACTCCCGGAGCGGGGCGACGGCCGCGCCCTCGTCGACCTTCAGTACTCGTCGATCTTCGAGCGCCGGACGTCCGCCGAGGGGGCCGCCAGGTTCGACGGGGAGATCGCGCGCCTCGCCGCTCAGGTACTCCTCGGCGCGGGGGAGGGTTTCGCGTTCGCCGTCGAGCCGACGCTCCTCTTCGCCTCCAGCGGGTTCCTCGACCACACCATCGATGCCTTCCACCAGATGACCGGGCTGCCCGGCGGCGGCCGGGAGAGCTTCCCCCGCGATCAGTACTCCATGGAGCTGGAGCGGGGTGGCGTGACCGCCTGGTCCCTTGAAGAGGACGAGGTGCTCCTCGGTGACCTCCCCGTCACGGGAATGGTGACCGTGCTCGAGGAGGGGCCGGGCCAGCCGGAGGTCGCGGCGCGGGTGATGGTGGAGATCCCGACCGGGGACGATTCGAGCGGCTCGGGGAGCGGGGGCTGGGGCACGGCGGCG
>CAZEFP010000149.1:0-7441 GCA_964511565.1 uncultured Planctomycetaceae bacterium | reverse complement strand
GATCCCCCCCTCGTCGGCGTGGGGAGCCACGTGGACGTGGCCCTCGTGGGAGTGCTCGTCGCCGTGGTCGTGGTCGTGGGCCCCTCCGCAGGAGACGAGGGCCGCGTAGGAAACGAGGAGGAGAGTGGCGCCGAGGCGCTTGGGTTGAATCGGCATGAAAGTGTTCATGTGAGGGGGGTGGCGCCAAGACTACGCGAGGGTCCGCGCCACGTCCGTGGAATAGGCCTTGATGGCGGGAATCACACCGGCGAGCGCCCCGACGAGGACCATTCCCAGGGGCGTCCAGAGGAGCGAGGGGTGCACCGACGTGACGTCGAGCACCACCCCGGTCTGCTCCCGAATGATCATGGCCGAGCCGATGAGGATCCCGCCGTAGACGGCGTACCCCACGAGGCTCCCGAGCAGGGCGATGGAGCTGGCCTCGAGCACGATGGCCGAGAAGACCGTCTGCTTGCGAGCGCCGAGGGCGCGCAGGATGGCGAACTCGCGCCGGCGCTCGTTCATGGTGTTGTAGATGCTCGCCAGCAGGCCGAAGCCCGCGACCACCACCACGAGGTAGGCCACGTAGAGCAGCACCTTGGTGATCCACCCGATCTTCAGGAAGAAGGTGCCGAGCACTGACGCGATGGGCCAGGCCAGGGTCGCAGAGTCCCCGCGCCGGATCTCGTCCTGCATGAACTTGCCGCGGATGGGGCTCGAGTACTTCAGCATGACCGCCGAGACCTCCTTCCACTCATCCGGGATCGCGGCCCCGCGCTCCACCTCCTCGGTCCCGCCGGCGAGCTTGTGCCCGTCCATGCGGAAGATGCCCTCGATCGGGATCCAGATCACGCCGTCGTTGGCGGTGTTGGTGGGCTCGAGGACGCCGGTGATCTTGTAGAGCTCCTCGTGAGGCGCCGAGCCCGGCATGTACTGGAGGCCGTGGTAGGGACGGAAGGTGTCCCCGCGCTTGAGCCCGAGCTTCTCCGCCACGACGCTGCCGAGGACCGCCTCCTGGTAGCCCTCGTCGAAGGGCTGGCCGTCGCCCTGGAACCTGAACTTCTGGCCGTCCTGGAACTCGAACACGTCGAAGATCTCGCGCGTGGTCCCGACGATCCGGTAGCCGTAGAGGTTGTCGCCCAGGGCGTAGGGGATCGCGTAGCGCACGTCGCCCCGGCCCTTGACCTCCTGATAGAGGCTCCAGGGGATGTTCCCCGGCGAGGTCTCCAGGTGGAAGACGGTGTTCAGCACGAGCTGCAGCTGGCTGCCCTTCGCGCCCAGCACGGCGTCATAGCCGATGTCGCCGCCGGTGAAGGCCGTGCGTGACTGCTCGGAGACCGTGAACACGCTCATCACCAGGCCGCTGGCGAGGCCGGCGGAGACCACCGTGATGATCGTCGAGAGCAGGTGCTGCCGCAGGGACCGCGCGACGATGAAGAGGAGCGACCTCACGAGCCCTGGGGCTCCTGGGCCATGGCCCGGTTGAGGGTGGCGAAGTCCAGGGCGTCCCCGAAGTCATCCAGCACGCGCGGGTCGTGGCTGACGCAGATGAGCGCCGCCCCCTGCTCCCGGCAGAGGTCCCGCAGGAGCCCCAGCGCCTCCAGGGCGAAGCGGGGATCCAGGTTGCCGGTGGGTTCGTCCGCGAGGACGAGCCGCGGCCGATTCGCGAGCGCCCGCGCCAGCGCCACCCGCTGCTGCTGGCCGATGGAGAGCTGCGCGGGGCGGTGGCCGAGGCGATCGGAGAGGCCGAGGCGCTCGAGCAGGGAGCGCGCGAACTCGCGGTCGGGGCCAGGGCCGAACATCATCCCGAGGGTCACGTTCTCCAGGGCGGTGTAACCCCCGAGGAGGTTGAAGGTCTGGAAGACGTAGCCGAGCTCACGGGCGCGCCAGGCGTCCCGCTTCGCCTCGCCCAGGCCCGACACCACCTCGCCGTCCCAGACGACGTCGCCAGAGGTCGGTGCGAGGAGCCCGGCGATGAGGTTCAGGAAGGTGGTCTTCCCCGATCCGCTCGTCCCTGCGATGGCGACCTGTTGGCCCGCCTCCACTTCGAAGGACGGCACGTCGACGATCAGCTGGTCGTCTCCATCGGGGGACCGAAAGGCCCGCTGGAGGTCGCGGAGTTCGAGGAGCGGCATGGCAGAGAGGGTAGGCCCCTCCCCCCTCCGCGTAACCCCCTTACATATCCATCACCGCAACCGTGCTCCGGGAGGGAACGGGCTCACAGGTGGGGTCCCGGATCGGGGAGCCCGTCCTCGGTGAGCTTCGTGGTGATGTACTCCACCGCCTCGTCCACCGAGTCGGTCTGGAAGAACAGGTCGATGTCGTCCGGGGAGATGGTCCCGAACTCGATCAGGGTCTCGAAGTTGATGACCTTGGACCAGAACTCCTTACCGAACAGAACGATGGGCAGCGCCTTCTTGATCTTGAGGGTCTGGACGAGGGTGACCACCTCCATGAACTCGTCCAGGGTCCCGAAGCCCCCTGGCATCACGACGATCGCCTTGGCGAGGTATGTGAACCAGAACTTGCGCATGAAGAAGTAGTGGAACTCCAGCGACAGGCCGTCGGTGATGTGCGGGTTGTCGTTCTGCTCGAAGGGAAGGCTGATGTTGAGCCCGACGTTGAGCCCGTTCGCCTCGGAGGCGCCGCGGTTGGCCGCCTCCATGATCCCCGGGCCGCCGCCCGAGCAGATCACGAAGCGCTGCCGACCCTCCTCGATCCCCTTGGCCCACTCGGTGAGCTTGAAGGAGAGCTCTCGCGCCGCCTCGTAGTAGGCGGACATGCGCAGGTCGCGCTCGGCCTTCGCCACGTCGCCTCCCGAGGCCTTCGCCTCCTCGAGGCCCTTCTCTGCGTCGTCCCTGGGGAGGAGCCGCGCGGAGCCGAAGACCACGATCGTATCCTCGATCTCCTTCTCCTCGAAGCGCGCCTCGGGCTCGAGGTACTCGGCCCGGATCCGCAGGGGGCGGGCGGTGCGGCTGTGGATCCAGGGAAGGTTCTCGTACGCCTTCACGGCGCGGTAGCGGCTCTCTGACATGCCAGGAGTCTGGCGCCCCGCACTCCAAGAGGCCAGAGATCTCGACGGGCTCCTAGACTCTTCACATGACCGCATCGACCTCGTCCGCCCCCGGCGGCGCTCCGCAGAAGCGGGGCGGCGCCTTCGCCACGTTCCTGAGCATCGTGGAGCGGCTGGGGAACCTGCTGCCTCATCCGGTGACGCTGTTCGCGCTCTTCGCTGCGGGGATCGTCCTCCTGAGCGGCCTGGCCTCGTGGCTCGACCTGTCCGTGGAGGACATCCGCCCGGACACCAAGGGAGAGGAGATCCGGGCCGTGAGCCTGATGTCCGCCGAGGGCCTGCGGCGGATCTCCATGGGGCTCGTGACCAACTTCACCGGCTTCGCCCCCCTGGGCACCGTCCTCGTCGCTCTGCTCGGCGTCGGGGTGGCGGAGCGGTCCGGCATGCTCTCCGCCGCCATCCGGGCGCTGGTGCTGGCGGCGCCGCGGCGGCTCCTGACGCCGACGATCGTGCTCGCGGCGGTCCTCTCCAACACCGCCTCGGAGATGGGCTACGTGGTGCTGATCCCCCTCGCGGCGGTGATCTACCACTCGGTCGGCCGGCACCCCTTCGTCGGTCTCGCCGCCGCCTTCGCCGGCGTGAGCGGCGGGTACAGCGCGAACCTGTTCATCGGGACGGTGGACCCGCTGCTGGCCGGCATCACCACCGAGGCCGCCGCCATCGTCGGCGGGGCGGACTACGAGCCGGGCGGCTCCAAGGAGGTGCTGGCCACGGCCAACTGGTACTTCATGGCGGTCAGCACGCTGATGATCACCGTCCTCGGCACGCTGGTCACGGAGCGCCTCGTGGCGCCGTGGCTCGGGGAGTACGACGAGTCAGCGGCCGAGGAGGGCGCCCTGGAGGCCAGCCAGGACGGGCTGCAGCCCCTGGACGCCACCGAGCGGCGCGCCCTGCGCTGGGCCGGCGTGACCCTCGCCGGTCTGATCGCCGTGCTGCTCGCCCTGGTGCTGCCCGAGGGCGGCGCGTTCCGCGCACCCGGCGCGGCGGTGGACGCCACCTTCGTGGAGAAGATCCGGCCAGCGCTGAAGAGCGTGGTGGCGCTCATCTTCGTCTTCTTCATCGTCCCCGCCGTGGTCTACGGCCGGATCGCCGGGACCATGCGCACCGACCGCGACGTGATCGACGGGATGTCCAAGGCCATGTCGTCCATGGGCCTCTACATGGTGCTGGTGTTCTTCGCCGCCCAGTTCGTGGCCTTCTTCAAGTGGACGAACCTCGGTCTGATCCTCGCCATCTCGGGCGCGAACTTCATCGAGAGCGCGAACCTCTCGGGGCCGATCATCTTCCTGCCCTTCATCCTGATGTGCTGCTTCGTCAACCTGATGCTGGGCAGCGCGTCGGCGCAGTGGGCGATCACGGCGCCCATCTTCGTGCCGATGCTGATGCTCTCGGACTACACGCCGGAGGTCATCCAGGCGGCGTACCGCATCGGAGACAGCACCACCAACCCCATCACGCCGATGATGAGCTACTTCGGGCTGATCCTCGCCTTCGCGACGAGGTACGACCGCAAGCTCGGGATCGGCACCATCGTGGCGACGATGCTCCCCTACTCCATGGCGTTCCTCACCGGGTGGATCGCCCTCTTCTACACCTGGGTCTTCGTCCTCGGCTTGCCGGTCGGCCCGGGCACGGAGCTGTACCTGCAGCCCTGACGGGAGCGAGCCGAGCCGCGCAGGGTCGAGGGAAGCGCGGCGCGGGCTCAGTCCTCGTGGCGACGCGACCGGTCATCCACCTTCCGCTGCGCCTTCTTGAAGAGGTCGTCGAGGTCGCGGGTCCGAGACTTCTCACGGTTCAGGGCGCTGTCGAAGGCGTCCTCGCTGCGCGAGCCACGATCCGTCACCGTGCGCGCGGCCGCGTCCCAGCGCTTGCCGTCCTGGACCGGCTTGCCGAACTCGTCGAGGGAGGCCTTCGGTGCGTGCCTGAGGACCTTCTGTGTCCGAACGTCGATCAGCAGGCGGGACTCGCAGCACGGGCAGTCGATTTCGATTTCCTTCATCTGGGTGCTGGGTTGAGGAGATGATCCTCCTGCACGAGGGGGCGGCGTGGCGATTCAGGCCATGCTGGTTTCGACGTGGTGAATTGAGTACAGAATGGGGCGGAACTGGTGACCTCGCCACCGCAGCAGCCTAGGTCACGTGGCCCGCAAGGGAAGCTCCAAACGGCTCGGTCGAACCCTGAGCCCTCGCTGCAGACTCCCCCTGCCAAGACAACCAGATGACCCGACAGAACACGATTCGCAACGCGTGCCAGAACTCGGTGCTTCTCGAGCGAACGCTCGGCGTTGTGCTCTGGACAGGACTCGTCGCCGTCCTGTTCGTCAAGTCGTACCTCTGACACACGCTCCCCTGGCCGAGCAGGCCGGGCGAGCATTGATGAACGGCCCGGGCTGGATCCCTCGATCCGGCCCGGGCCGGTTCTCTTGAGCGACCTCCCCCGCGCCGGGCTAGGCCTGCTCAGCGAGCGCGCGCCCCGTCGAGTTCGACCACGGCCTCTCCGAACGCCCGGCCAATATCACAGAACGTGAACGGGCTCCCCAGGTAGTGGAAGGGGAAGTCGGAGCCGACCTTCTGCCACTCCTCGACGTGGTCGCGCCAGCCCTTGTCGAAGACCGCCTGGGCACGCTCGTCCCAGAACTGATCCGTGGCCACCAGCCGGGTGTTCAAGAGGTTCTCCGGGAGCCTGGTCGGGGCAGCCTGGGCCTCCTTGAAGCGATCCCGCTTGGGGTCGGGGCGGCCCACGCCGCCCACCCCCAGCTGCCCGACGACGAACGGGAGGTCGGGGACCCCGAGGTCCCGCCGGACGTCACGGATCAGACACGTTAGGTTCCGCTCGTAGTCGGCGACGGCGGCCTCGTTCACCAGGTCGTTCCACCCCTGGAACCAGACGAAGCCGCTCAGCTCGAAGGCTCCCTCTCCAATGCCAGGGAAGGCCGCCCGCGCCTCCTTCATCGCCCGCTCCACCTCCCTGAGCATGGCCCGATAGTCACGGCCGAAGGAGGCCTTCACCTCCTCCATGGTCCGCTCCGGGTTCTTCTTCTGCTCCCCTGCCAGCAAGGCCGCGAGGGCCTCGGCGCCAGGGAGCCCGGCGCTCGGCGGCCGGAAGTCCCGATACAGGCTCCGTCCACCCCAGGCCGCCTTGATGAGGAGCACAGGCTCCTCGAAGTGGTCCCCCACCACGTGGCCGAAGTCCAGCTCCACGCCCACTCGGTTCCGGCTGCCGTACCCCACGGTCAGGGGCCCGCGGCGCCCGAGGAAGTCGATCCAGACGTCATCGCGGACGCCCCAGCCGTCCCCGTCCCGAAGGTGCGCGAAGCGCTCCGCCGTGGCCGGCTGTGTGGCCACGTGCTCCATCAGGGGGAGCTGTGCCTTCCCCTCCATGTTCGACTGGCCCGCGAGGATGAAGACCTTGATCGTCTCCGACGCCGAAGCGGACGAGGAGGCGAGCAGGCCGGCGAGGAACAGGAGGAGGTGCTTCATCATCGATGGGGTCCGCGGTAGGGCGCCGATCAAGGGGCGAGGTCGGCGGCGAGGAGGCGCTGGAGGTGATGGGGCCCGGCCTCGTGTTCGGGCGAGAAGCGGCCGCCGGGGTAGAGCCGGGACCGGACGCCCTTCTGCACCGAGTGCACCACCGCCTGGTCCTCGAGTTCGACCTGATCGAGCCCGCTCCCGACCCCGGTCTCCACGAGGGCCGGCCGCGCCACCCAGCGCAGGTAGCGGACGCGGCACCGGCCGGGTCCAGTGGGCTCCACCAGGTTGACGGAGATCCCCCACGTGTAGACGTTGACCATGAGGTTCGGATAGAGCCACAGGTACTCGGCCACGAGCCCCTCCTCCCGCCGGAGGCTGCGCTCCCCCTTCGAGCCGAACCCGAGCTGATTCACCGTCAGCCCTTCGACCTCCACGCGGTACCTCCCGAAGTCGAGCCCGGCGTTGAGGCCGGGGTGCACGAACGGGATGTGGAAGCCCTCGAGGTAGTTCTCGCAGTACACCGCCCAGCTCGCGTCGAGGTCGTAGGCGCGCGAGGCCTCGGGCGCGAAGGTGAAGGTCTCCCCCTCGAACTCGCTGAGGGCCGCCCGCAGCGGCGCCGACCAGCGCTCGAAGTCCACGCCTGGCGCGATCGAGACGAACCGCAGGGGGCCGAGCGCCCGGAGCTCCACGCTCGCCAGGTCGTCCTCGGGACGGGGAAAGTCCAGGGCGCCCTCGAAGCCCGGGCAGGACTCCATCTTCCCGTCGAGGCCGAACCGGCGACCGTGGTACGCGCATCGCAGCCCCCGACCGTCCGAGGCGCACTCGGCGAGCAGCGCGCCGCGGTGCGTGCAGACGTTGGAGAGCACCCGCTCGGCCTCGCCCTCGCGGATCCACACGAGCGGCTCGTCGAGGCCTCCCT
>CAZEFP010000148.1:0-7449 GCA_964511565.1 uncultured Planctomycetaceae bacterium | reverse complement strand
GGGGCGAGGACTGCGGGCCACCGGGAGGACGGCCCCTGGTCGGGTGGGGTGATCTGAACCGTTCTGTCGGCTCCAGGTCACGCTCGCCCGTGGAGATCCAGCCAATGGCGCTGTATCGGTTGGGAAAGGGCGGCCTGGACCCCGTCAGAAGAGCCCCAGCTGCGCGCCCGGTGGGATGAAGCCGGACCCGGCCCGCCAGGGCCCCAGCACCGGGCGGCCCGCCTCGGCGAGCCGGAGTTCGAGGTGCTCGGCGAGGTCCAGGGTCTGGGCCTCGTCCTGCTGGTGGAAGAAGAAGTAGGCCTGCTCCAGTCCCGCGTCCGCCCACCGGGTGAGCCGCTCGGCCCAACGGTCGAGCCGCTCGAAGTCGGAGGGCTGCAGGGCGTTGCCCACGAAGCGGATGAGGGTCCGCGGCGTCGACAGCGTCATGTGAGCGCAGTCACGGCGCCCCGCGGTGTCGGTGATGATCGCGGTGACCGACAGGGCCTCAAGCAGCCCGAAGAGCGCGTCGCTCGCACCCGGGTCCTGGAACCAGCTCGGGTCGCGCACCTCCACCGCCAGCGGCAGCTCCCGGGCCCACTCCTCCAGGAAGGTCGCGAGGGTCCCGAGGCGGGCAGCGCCGAAGTACGGCGGCAGCGCGAACCACGTGAGCCCGCGGTGGTCCCCCAGGGCTTCGGTGGCGCGGACGAACGCCCCCATCTCGTCCTCCACCCCCTCGAGCACGCCGTCGTGGGTGACCGCGCGCGGGAGCTTGGGGCAGAACAGGAACCCCTCCGGAACCGCCGCGGCCCAGCGGGCGAAGCGCTCCGCGCTGTAGCCGTAGAACGTGGAGTTCAGCTCGTTCGAGGGAACAGCGGCCCCGTGGGCCCGCAGCACCCCGGCGGGGCTCTTTCCACCCAGTCGCCCAGCGAGCCCCGGATCGGACCAGCTCGGGAGCCCCATCCGCAGGTCGCAGCCGCCTCGCCCGTCCGCCGCACGCCTCCCCTCGAGCAACGAGCGGTTCCGCGCCCCGTCGGGGGGCAAGGTGAAGTCCACCTGGCGGACGTCGGGTAGGCGGCCGAATTCCATGCCCGGGTGTTCGAGCGTCCGCGCCGCCCCGATTCAGGCCCCGCCGGGACTTGTCCAGGTGCCGGCAGGGTCGCCGGCTACGCGGGGCGGTCTGCGCAGGGCACCCCGCGCAGACCGCCCCGCGGCCAGGGGGTCACTTGAGGTACTTCTGGATGTACAGCACCCAGTCCTCCTCGAACTGGTCGAGGTCGATCTGGCCCCAGGAGGCCTCCATGGCCGCGTCCCAGATCTTCTGCTTCTGGCGCGGGTCGAGATCGAAGCGGTTGATCTTCAGGTCGCTGGGGTCCAGCTCGATGCCCTTCTTCTCGGCGCGCTCGATCCGCTTGTCCCGGATCTCCTTGTAGGCGTCCTGGAAGCCCTGGTTCAGGGTCGAGACGTAGTTGGGGATGATGTCCGCGTACTCGTCCTTCCACACCTTGCGGCTGACCTTGCGCAGGGCGCCCTGGCGGAGCATGTAGATGACCGACCAGGACTGGGCGTAGCAGCTCACGTTGGAGGGCCCCTGGGACTGCCACTGGCGGTGGTTGTAGTACAGGTGCTCGGAGAGCGGCTTGTAGGTCTCCATCCGCACCATGTCCCGGATGACCGAGAGGCGGTCCAGGCCGGAGGGCATCTTGGGGGTGATCTTCCCCCGGCTGCCCGCGATCTTCATCCCGCCGTAGTAGTCCCCGTGGCCCTCGTCGAACCAACGGTGCGCCTCGGACTGGCCGAACAGGAAGTGGCAGTACTGGTGGAACGCCTCGTGGCTCACCACCGCGTAGGTCGAGTTGCGGTCGGTCTCCACGTTGTCGTAGAGCACCAGCTCCACCGACATCGGACTGAAGTACCCGGCCACGCCGCCCCCGGCGCCGCTGAAGCGTTGGAACTCCTCGCGGCTCTTGCAGATCCGGATCACCGACACCGCGTTGAAGTCCGCGGGCGGGGGGAAGTCCTGCTCGTAGACATCGCGGGACACCTCGAGCCGCTTGAGGACCTCCTTGATGAAGGCCTTCTTGGTCGCGTTGGTGAGGACCACGAAGCGCTTGGAGGGGGTGCCGATGGCGCGCCAGCCCTCGACCTTCGCGGCCTCCGCCTCGGCCCAGGCGAGCTGGTCCTCGAAGCTGCGCGAGCTCGTGTCGATCTCATCCGCCGCGACCCGCTCGATCACCTCGAAGGACGCGGCCGAGTCGCGGATGGCCTTCTCCCACTTCCGGTTGAGCTCGCCGGTGACCAGGTACACGAGGTGGATGTCCGCGTGCTTGAGGGGGTAGGACCAGACATCGAGGATGAAGCCGTCCAGCTCGAATCGCAGGTGCTTCGCGTCCACACCGTCGACCACGACCTCCTCGTCGATGCTGGGGTTCTTCCCGACCTTGTCCGTGAAGCCGCGGTATCCCTTCAGGTACCCGATGATGCTCTTGCGACGCTTCTTGGCGACGGTGCTCCCCTCCTCGACCTCCTCCGAAGGGCCCTCGGCCTCGAAGGCGTGGGCGACGATCTCACGGCTGTCCTGGGCGAACTTCAGGGCGGCCGTCCCGCCCTTCCCGCTGTCGATGGGGACCGCGTCGAACTTGTCGAGCGGCTTGAACTGGAAGCCATGCTCGGGGCAGGCCACCGGCTTGCGAGCCACCTTCTGGGCAAGGCCGGTCGAGGGCACGGCGACCAGCACGAAGATGGCGAGGAGGACGATTCGGAGGGATGCTCGCATGGTGGGTACTACGCCGCGGTGTGGAAGCTCTTCGCAGGCAACTGGAGTTTAGGGGGCACCGCTCACAATTCATCCCGCCCGCCAGCGGCAGTTGAAGGACTTACGTCCTCCCCGGGGCTCGGGCGCCCGAGATCGCCGACCAAAGGATGTCCGGCGGGCTCGGATCAGCGGCCCTGGCCGCCCGTCGCCGGCTCCGGGCCGGCGCGCCGCCAGTCGGCGGCCCCCACTCCCTCCAGCCGGAAGCCGCGCGGGCCACGGGTCAGCTCGCCGGTCACCAGGAGGTAGTTCTGCCTGAACTCGTCCTTGGTCCCGGGCAGGTCCAGGGCCTCGAGCGCCTTGCGGCCGGACGCCGGGACTCCGATGCGTACCGCTCGCTTGCGGTCGCCCGACCGCAGGAGGATCGTCCAGGAGCCGTCGTCCTCGTCGAAGAAGCGGTCCACCGACGCCAGCAGCGTCACCTCGCCGCCGCCCGCCTCGAGCGCCGCCTCGAGGCTGTCCGGATCGTCACACGCCAGGAAGCGACCGGGGCTCGCCGCCGCTCGAGCGCGGAAGTCGTCGATGGCGGTGGCGCGCGCGGTCCACCAGGCCATCAGCCGCGGGTAGTCCCGGCGCTTCCCGCCCTCGTTCGTCTTCGCGTCCCAGATGCCCAGCTTCTCCGCCATGGCCTTTCGCTGCGCTGCGAGGAAGCGCTCGTGGTCGAGGCGGCTGTTGCCGTACTTGTTGAAGTACGGGCTGTGCCCCATGCGCACGAGGAGGAGGTTGAAGTCGATGCCCTCCTTGGTGACCACGTGGCAGAGCAGGCGGCCGTAGATATCGCGGGCCTCCTCGCCGCCGGGGAACCGAAGCCCGACCTTCGCCGGCCCCTCGTCCGGGCTCCGCGGCAGGAAGAAGCCTGTGGCCCAGCCGGTGGACTGCTCGGCGAAGCGGGTGGAGGGCTTGGAGGCGGAGATGTCCTTGCCCCCCATGTACTTCTCCTCGGTGTCCACCGAGAGCAGCCGGAGCTTCTCGCGCTCGCCGTTGCGCTGGATGTAGATCGTGTCGCCGTCCACCACGCGCTCGACGGTGAAGAGCCTCTCGGGCTTCTCCACCTGGCAGTCCCTGAGGGCGTCGGAGACGCTCGCGCGGGGCGGCGGCCAGCTCGACTTCTGCTGCTGGGTGGCCGGGGCGGCGGCGTGTAGCGGCGCCGCCAGGAGGAGGAGGATGAGGCTGGTTCTGGTGATCATCGGTCGTGGCCAATGGGTCGGTGGCAGTGCATTGTGGGCCGAGGAGACCACCGGGTCCCCCCCCGAGCGGCTCAAACCCTCGCGGGGCCTCGGCCGCAGCGGCTCAACGGGGCGCGAGGGCGTGCGCCGAAGGACGGAGGCCGCGCTGGAACTTCCCGAAGCCGAAGCGGGTGGGCTCGTAGGTCCCCACGAGCGTGACCTCGGCGCCCTCCTCGGGGACGTCGCGCCCGAGCAGGTGCAGCGCGGCGTTGACGATCATCCGCCGCGAGCCCGACGCCACGAGGTCGGTGGCGGCCCCCAGCGTGGTCGTGAAGGCCCGACCCGGCTGGCCGCCGGGGAGCTCGTAGGTCCGGAACCACGCGAGCGGCATCAGGGGGTCGTTCCGGGCCCCCTCCGCCACCGAGTCCCCGGGACGCATGCCCATGAGCGGGTCTCCGTCCTCACCCGGACCGGCGCGGTCGAGGCACTGGCCCAGCATCACCACCTCGGTGCCCTCGAGCATGGGCATCCGCACCCGGTAGACGTCGCTGGGCCCCCAGACGTCACCGTCCGCGAGGCCGCGCAGCGCGGGGTGCTCGGACTTCCCCGGAGCGAGGATCCCACGGGAGCTCTGGCTGCCGTGGGCCCCGTGGTGGGCCACCCACTTCTCACCGAGCACCAGACGCCCGAAGCCGCCCTTCCACTCCTCCCTGGGCCCGTTGTATCCGTTGGCGTAGTGCGCCCACGGGCCGTCCTTCGCGTTACGGAACCCGTGGGTGGCCGTCCGCATCCCGAGCACCGGCTTGCCCGCCTTGAGGTAGGCGTCGATGTGCTGCATCTGCTCGTCGGGCAGGTCCCGGAAGCGCGTGGCGATGACCATCAGGTCGGCGGTCTCGAGCGCCTCCAGGCCAGGGATGTTGTCGAGGCAGGTGGGGACGATCTCGCCGCTCGCGGGATCGATCGGGAACAGGACCGTGCAGCGGATCCCGTGGTGCGCCGAGAGGATCTTGCCGAGCTGCGGAAGGGCCTCCTCGCTCCGATACTCCTCGTCTCCTGCGATGAGGACCACGTGGGGCGCGTCGTCCCCGGCGCCGGGATAGCTGACCCAGAGGTCGGGGGCGGGGGCCGAGAGCCCCCCCATCACCATGAGCGTCACGAGATCGATCATCATTACTTCCTTGCGGCCTCTGCCTTCAGATCCTTGAGCTTGGCGGCAGCCTGCGCCGCCTTCTCGGCGGCCTTCGTCCACCGGTTCACGGCCTCCTCGTCCCCGGCCTCGGTCGCCGCACGGATCAAGATTCCGGTGAGGGCTTCGGGGCGTGAGAACGCGGCGGTGGGCGCCGCGATGGCGAGGGCCGCCACGGGCCCCTCCCGCTCCAACACACCCTCGACCACGCCGGCCACCCTCGCGGTGAGGAGCTCACCGTCGGTGAGCATCTGGACCTCGATGCGGTCCGCGGCCTCGTCGCCGCCCAGCTCACGCAGGGCGTCCACCACCCAGAGCCGCGCGCGGGCGTGGATGTCCTCGAGGTCCGCGAGCCGGAGCGCGAGCGCCATGGCCTCGTCCCCGAGCCCCACCTCGCCCATGCGCACCGCGCACAGGGCGAGAGCCTCCACGGTGAAGGAGTCCTGCAGGCGCCCGGCCTCCAGCCACGCGAGGTGACTCTCCGCGAAGCGCCGGAACCATCGCTCCGGATCCTCGAGCCCCTCGCCAGCCTCGGGCAGGACGGCCTCCAGGACGTCCCGGGGCAGGAAGCCCGGTTCCTCAGGTACGACCATCCAGAACCGGTCGGGGTGATTCACCTCGCCCGGCTTGAACCGCGCGGTGCCGACCTCGAGGGCGCGGAGCGCGCGGTCCTCATCGCCCGCGGCGAGATAGAGGGGAGCGAGCTGCACGGCCACGGTTCGCTGGAGCCCCTTGGAGAGGTCCAGGGCATCCACCGCGATCGAGCCCAGCCGCTGCAGCGCCTCGGCCGGTCCGACGAGCTCCGCCCAGGTCTTCACCGCCAGCGCCTGGGTCTGCTCGATCTCCCAGGGGCGGCCGCCCGACATGCTCTTGAGCAGCGCCTCGATCGGAGCGATGCGCTCCTCGCCCACCAGGTTCTCCTTCACGTCCTCGATGAGCTCCCGCAGCGGGACGCTCGAGATCACGAAGGCGCCGTCATCTCCGAAGGGGCTCTCGCTGGCGATCCCGATGAGGGCGCACCACTCGTAGAGGCGCAACGCCATGTCGCGATCTCCGCTCCGCAGGAGCGTCCGCGCCAGCCGCATGACCTGGGCCGCGTCCATGGGAGGCATGGTCCCGATCAGTCCCTCGAGGGCCTCGGCCGCCTCGCCAGTGATCAGCTCGGGGTTGAGATCCAGCAGGGACAGTAGCTGGATCTGCGCGAGCCGGCCGCCGGAGCGGCTCACCTGGGCGAGGAGCCGCTGGAGGACCTCTTCGGCACCCTGCTCACGGACCTCGGCCTGGAGCATGCCCCCGACGAGCTTCTGAATCCGGTCCAGCTCCGCCGGACGGACGCCGCGCAGATAGCGCTCCTGCTCCGCCACGATCTCAGGGAAGGCGGCGAGCCGCTCGTAGGCGTCCGGGGCGGGCGGTCGCTCGGGGGCGTCCGGCGCACGGAACGCCACGAGCCCTCCTTGCCTGCGGGCCTCGGCGCCGGTGTCTTCGCCCGCCGGGGCGGCCCCCCCTGGCCAGCGCAGGTTCCCGAGGGGGGACCGGCGGTAGAAGAGGAACGACGACCTGGATGCAGCGGGCTGCCCCACGGGGAACTCTCTCCACAGCCGGCGGAAGATGCGCGCGGCGTCCTCTGCCTCGCCTTCGGCCAGGGCCTCACGGACCTCGGGGAACGACTTGGGGAGCCCCTTCTTCTTGGGCTTGTCCTCGGCGTTGTAGGTGACGCCTCCGATCGTGAGGGAGAGGGTGCCCGGCGGGAGGACGAAACCCGCCGAGCCAGGCTCCGCCTCGTCGCCGAGGTCGTCGAGCATGCGCTGCGCTTCGAGGGCGATCTCGGGGGCTTCAAGCCGCTCCCAGGAGCGCACGGCCTGCCGGAGCACGCGCTTCTTGTCGTCGTCGTCCTTCGCGACGGGGACGCGCCGGAGCAAGGTCTGCGCGGCAGCGAGCTCCTGGCCGAGCTCCGTGTGGGCGTCACGGATCAGGTCGAGCCGCCTCCACTCCGTCTCCTCGTCCGGTTCGAACCCCTCGAGCAGCGCCAGGGCGTCCCCCGGTCGGTCCCATTGGAAGTAGAGCAGCGCCCGAGAGAAGTCCAGGGGCGTCGCCGTCGGCGATTCGGGGGCCTCTTGCGCGAGCGCGGCCATGAAGGCATCCCTCGCGGGCCCGTCGAACGCGGCGGCGAGCTGCTCGCTGGCCTGGCGGCGCCGATAGTCGTCCTCGCTGTCCGCGGCGAGCGCCACGAACGCCCGCGCGCCGTCGCCCACCACCGCCTCCGGCCCTTCCAGCGCGCAGCGGTGGATCACGATCGCGGCGTCCAGCAC
>CAZEFP010000147.1:0-7466 GCA_964511565.1 uncultured Planctomycetaceae bacterium | reverse complement strand
CAGCGAGAGGGTCTGCGGGTCTTGTTTCGGTGCAGGCATGGTCGATGGGCTCCTCGGGTGCGTCGTCACCTGCAGGGGTATCGGACCGATCCCATGATCCCTTGAGCAGCGGACGGGCGATGACCTCGGCCCGGGGGGGCAGGCGTCCCGAACGGGGAGCCGCCCGGGCCCTCGCCGCGGCGAGGGCCGTCCCAGGTGCCCTCAGTGCGCCTCGAGCCAGTCCGCGCCCCAGCCGAAGTCCACCACGAGGGGGACATCCAGCTCGACGGCGTTCTCCATGGCGTCCTTGACCACGGCGATGGTGGCCTCCAGCTCGCGCTCCGGCACCTCCAGCACCAGCTCGTCGTGGACCTGGAGGAGCAGCTGGGCGGCGAGGTCGGACTCAGCCAGGCGCTGGTCCAGCTTGATCATGGCGCTCTTGATGATGTCCGCGGCCGACCCCTGGACCGGGGTGTTGACGGCGGCGTTCTCGGAGGCGACCCGCGCTCGCTGGTTCGAGGAGTTGATGTCCGGCATCTGCCGGCGGCGGCCCATCAGCGTCTCCACGTACCCGTGCTCCCGCGCGCCCGCGAGCACGCTGTCGATCCAGCCGCGCACGCTGGGGAAGGCCGCGAAGTAGCGCTCGATGAAGTCCCGCGCCTCGGGCACGGTGAGCCCCGTCTCCCGGGCCAGGCGCTGGGGTCCCATCCCGTAGAGCAGGCCGAAGTTGATCGCCTTGGCCTGGCTCCGCATGGTGCGGTCGACCATCTCAGGGAAGACGTCGAAGATCGCGGACGCGGTCGAGGCGTGGATGTCCTTGCCCTCTCGGAAGGCCTGGGCGAGCTTCTCGTCGCCGCAGAGGTGGGCGAGGACCCGCAGTTCGACCTGGCTGTAGTCGGCCGCGAGGAGGACCCACTTGCCGTGCTCATCGGGCTCACGCGGGACGAAGGCGGAGCGCAGCCGGCGGCCTCGCTCGGTCCGCACCGGGATGTTCTGGAGGTTGGGGTCGCTCGAGGCGAGCCGCCCCGTGGCGGCGACGGCCTGGCTGAAGGAGCAGTGGATCCGGCCGGTGCTGGGGTTCACGAAGTTCGGCAGCGCGTCCACGTAGGTGCTCTTGAGCTTCGCCACCTCGCGATACTCCAGGAGCCGGCGGACGATCTCCACGTCCCCGTAGTTCTCGTTCAGGGTCGCCTGGTCCGTGGCGTAGCCCGTCTTGGTCTTCTTGACCCGCTTGACGCCGGCCTCCTCCTGGATCCGCAGCTTCTCGAAGAGGATCGTGCCCAGGGCCTTGGGGCTGTTGACCTTGAGGCCCGGCTCGCCGGCGAGCCGGCGGACGTCCTGCTCGGCCGCGTCGATGTCGCGCTCGAGCTCCTTGCCGAACTCCTCGATGGCCGCGACGTTGAGCCGGATCCCCCGGCGCTCCATGCGCGTGAGGACCCGCACCAGCGGCATCTCGAGGTCGTGGAAGAGGGGCTCGTTGTCGGTCTCCTTGAGCTCGACCGAGAGCCGCTCGAAGAGCCGATAGGTGACCTCGGCGTCCTCGCACGCGTACTCCCCGACCACGTCCACGGGCACCTCGGCCATGGTGATCTGCTTCTTCCCCGTCCCGATCAGGTGAGAGGTGGGGATCTTGGTCAGCCCGAGCTCCACCAGGGCGAGGTGGTCGAGGTTGTGGCGACGGCCCGCCCCGTGGATGGTGAAGCTCGCCACCATCGTGTCGAAGGCGGGGGGTGGCACGTCCACGCCGTGGGCGCCGAGCACCAGGGCGTCGTACTTCTCGTTCTGGGCGATCCGGAACAGGTCCGGGTCCGTCATCAGCGGACGGAGCCGGTCGAGGAGCGCGGGCGTTCCGCCGGGGAGGACGGGCGGCTCCACGTTGAACGGCACGTAGTAGGCGCGGCCCGCCTCGCAGCAGAAGGACATCCCGACCAGGTCCACCTGGAGGGCGGCGAGCCCAGTGGTCTCGGTGTCCCACGCGAAGGTGCCCGCCTCGGTCAGCGCCGAGATCATGCCGTCGAGCTCGGCCTCGTCCCGGACGATGACGTCCTCCCGGTCGCTCCCGCCGTCGACCTGCACGTCGGCGGTCACCTCCTCCGCGAGGCTCCGGAAGTCGAGGTCCTGGAAGATGCTCCGGAGCGCCGTCACGTCCGGCGTCGCCGGCGTGATCGCCTCCAGGCCGGGGTCCAGCGGGACCGCCGTGTCGATGGTCACCAGCTCCAGGGACAGCAGCAGGTTCTCCCGGTCGTTCTCCAGCTTCTCGCGGGTCTTGCCCTTGACCTCGTCGATGCGCTCGAGGATGCCGGCGACGGAGCCGAACTCCGCGATGAGCTTCTTCGCGCCCTTCTCACCGATCCCCTTCACCCCGGGGACGTTGTCCGAGGCGTCACCCATGATCGCGAGGACGTCGATCACGTGATCAGGGGTGGTGCCGAACTTCGCCTCGACCTCCTCCGGGCCCTCGACGACCAGGTCCACGCCGGGCTTGAAGATGTTGTGCAGCCGCAGCTCGGGGTCGACGAGCTGCATCATGTCCTTGTCGCCCGTGACGATCCGGACCTCGTGGCCGGCCTCCCGCGCGCGGGTGGCGAGGGTTCCGATGACGTCGTCCGCCTCGTAGCCCGGGATCTCGAAGAGCTGGACGCCGTGCGCGGCGATGATCCTGCGGATGTCCTCGAGCTGCTCGATCATCTCCTCCGGGGCTCGCTCGCGGGTCGCCTTGTACTCGGCGTAGCGCTCGTGCCGAAAGGTGGGCCCCTTGGCGTCCAGGGCCACCGCCACCAGGTCGGGCTTCTCCTCCCGGAGGATGCGACGCAGGGCCATGGTGAAGCCGTAGGTCGCGCCGGTGGGGCGCCCATCCGGCGCGGAGAGGCCCGAGCGCATCATCGCGAAGTGCGACCGATAGGCGACGGCGGTGCCGTCGAAGAGGAAGAGTCGACCCATGCCCGTGAGGCTACGGGGCGGGGCCCCGCCTTGCCCGCGCGCTCGCCGGGAAACCGGGCCGGACGGCGCCCGACCGGGGGGCTCTTCGCCGGTCGCCCCCCCGCTCATCGGGCCAGCCGGCCCCTCCGTCCTACTGCCAGGTGACGGACCAGCCGTCGGTGAAGTTGCTGGTCACCTGCCCGCCCGCGAAGTCGCGGTACCACGCCTGGAAGTTCCAGGTCTCCCCGGCGAGCGCGCTCACCGAGCCGGTGGGCTGGGGGAGCGCGCTCGGGTCCACGGAGACCGCGAAGCTCCCGAAGAAGCCGGAGTTGACGATCTGCCCGCCCACGACCCGGCCGACGTTGCCGGCCAGGCACAGGTTCCCCGCGCTGCCGCCGGGGTTCAGGATGAAGCCCTGGGTCTGGCTGCACAGGAAGTAGCCGGCGGCCTGGTTGGGGAGCTGGAAGGCCAGCAGGCGGAAGTCGTCGTCCGCGATCACGGCGCTGCCGCGGCCTTCGATGGTGGCGGGCTGGCCGGTGGAGTTCACCGCGGCGGGGGAGCAGTAGGGGGCGCCGGGCTCGCAGGCCCCGACGAACAGACAGTCGACCCACTCGGGGTGGTCGACGAAGGGGTTGCGGTTGCCCTGATACGACGCCACCACGTCGTTTCGATTCCGCTCGAAGGCGTCCACGGGGTCGGCGTAGTGCCAGTCGAGCAGGATGGCGAGGCGGCCCATGTAGGCGACGGACTCGTTCTGCCCCGTGTTGGAGGCTGCGATCTGACCCGTGTTGTCCGTGAGGATCAGGTTCGGCTCGGAGATGCCGGTGACGCCGTGGGTGCCGCCCTCGTAGCGGACATCGGCGTACAGGAGCGCGCGCGCGATGTCCCCCTGACGGAACGCGTTGACGAGGAAGGTCCCGTTGGTGAACGAGCCGGAGGTCCAGTTTGACTGACCCGGGAAGACGCCGGCGCCGCCGCCTACGCCGCTGTTGGAGTCCGTGGTGAGCTCGCCGCAGCCCGCGGTGCAGCTCCCGAAGGGCTTGTTGCTCCGGCTGGAGTTGTAGCCGTCGTCGCAGAGGAAGAGCATGTGGCAGTCCGTGAACGGCATGTTCCCGGACCCGTTGGTCGGGAACCCGTACGAGGTCGGCCACGAGTGCTCTCGGTTGTAGAACGAGTTGCCGCCGGACTGACGCACGAAGCTCCGGTTGCGATAGACGTCCAGGATGCGCGACGCGTTCTGGGGGTCGCGCTGGGCGAGCCCGAGGATGTCCCAGGTGTCCGTCGATCCGCTCGTATAGGGATACCGCGTGTGGTCGTCGATCACCGCGTGGAGCGTGCTCCTGAGCGACGCGGCGGTCGTGGTGTCCACCGTGGAGTAGTACCCCGGCGGCGGCCCCTGGGCCGCCCCGATGGTGGCGAGGGCGAGGAACGCGAGGAGGAGACCGGTCGGTTGGAGGGGGCGCATGCTGGTTCGGCCGTGGCGATGGGGCCTGCGTGAAGACTAACGCAGCGGAGCCGCCCCCCAAGCGGAAGACGGCTCCGATCCTGCCCCCAGCCCCGACATGAGCCGGATGGAGGCAGATGGGTCACGGGATCACAGGAAGTCGATCTCGAGGCCGTTGGTGAAGTTGGAGGTGGTCGACCCGCCGATGGCGTCGCGGTGCCAGGCCTGGAAGCGCCAGGTCTCACCGGCCGCGATGGCGACGAAGCCCGTGGGCTGCGGGACCTGCGTCAGGTCGATGGCCAGCGAGAAGGCGCCGGCGGTGCCAGCGTTCTTGATCTGACCGGGACCCACGTAGCGGCCGATCGAGCCGCCCAGGCAGAGGTTGCCCGAGCTGCCGCCGGGGTTGGCGATGAAGCCGCTGTCGAGGCTCGCCAGGAAGAACCCGAACGAGTTGTTCGGCAGGCTCGAGGCCTCCAGGGTGAGGTCGTTCGACGCGACCAGCGGCGTACCGTTGGCGCTCAGGACACCGGGGCCGCCGGTGCTGTTGTTGTTCGCCGAGCAGTACGGGGTGCCGACGCTGCCGCCGCCGCCGCAGTTCCCCGCGGACGTCGTCGTCGTGCAGCTGGTCGTCGGGTTGGTGGCGTTGGGGGTGGGGTCGGCGTACGGCGGGTTCGGGGTGCCGTTCGTCGAGAAGTTGATGAACACGTCCGTGCACCAGTCGCCCGGGCAGCCGCCGTCGCGGATGATGCCCGAGGGGAGGAAGGAGCCGTCCGGGCCGAACTCGGGCGCGCCGTCGAAGAAGACGTCGCCCGTGTCGCCGTCCCACAGGGCCACGGCGTCGAGAAGCACCACGTCCTGGTCGGTCACGATCCGGGTGCTGGTCGAGCCGACCGGGTCAGTGATGTCGGTGCCCGCCCAGGTCTGCACGATGTCCTGGCGCTTGATCGGGTCAGCGACGTTGACGAGGTAGATCGTCGCGCTGCTGTTCTCGAACATGTTGTCGCCGAAGGACGAGTTGTCGATCTGGCCGGGGAACGCCGAGGCCGCCTCTGCGCTGCCGAGCAGGTAGAACTCGTTCGTGAAGATGTCGCCCGCGAGGTCGTAGGCGAAGTCGAGGGTGCCGACGCCGCCGGTGGCGCCGCCGGGGTCACCCTCGACGACGAGGACCATGAGCCCGTCCGTGGACTGTCCGGGGAGGCCTTGGATCTCGATGTACTCCTGGTCCACGCCCGCGGTCGAGATGCGAACCTCGGTCATGACCTGGGATTGGGCGCTGCTCGCCAGGGCGAGGGTGCCAGCAACGAAGAGGGTGTTCTTGGAGAGTTTCATGTGGATGATCCGAGACGAGCGGAGCTGCGCGATACGGGGGAAAGCGAGGCGGCCAGGGGGTCCACCTGCGGGAGGAGAGAGCCGGCCAGGAGTCGGGCCGGTGGGGGCGCGGGGCCCCCGGCACGACAGTTTTCGCCAACGAGGATAGGGATCGCCCGTCAGGGGACGATGAAGAAAGGCAGTCCAATCCTGCGCGCCTGGGCGCCGTGTGTCGAGCCGAGGCCACCGGCGAATTCCCCTCTGATGGGTGTCCGTGACCGATCCGGAACGGGATCGTGGCCCGAAGCGCCTCCGGCCTGTCTCCTTGCGAGACAGTCCGTCGGCTCCGGTACCCCCGCGGCTGCCCCGCTACCCCCCTCCACACGCCCTTCCGCCCCTCGAACCGCGACGCGCCGCTGACCATGAGCCAAGACCAATCGACCCCCGTCTCCTCGGTCCGCGCGCTGCAAGGGGGGATCCTCATGGGACTGGCGAATCTCGTTCCGGGGATCAGCGGCGGGACCATGATCCTCGCGATCGGGCTCTACGAGCAGTTCATCGCCGCGGTGGCCGACGTCTCCCGGCTCCGGCTCCGCCGCTCCTCGCTCCAGTTCCTGGGGGTGATGGCGGTGGGCCTCTTCGCGGCCGTCGTGATCTTCTCCGGCGTCGCCGTGCTGCTCGTGACGGAGTACCGCCCGGTCATGTACGCGTTGTTCATCGGCATGACGCTCGGGGGCGCGCCCGAGCTCTGGCGCGAGGTGCGTCCGCTGGGACCGGGCACGCTCTTCGCCGTGCTGCTCGGCATCGCGGCCATGGCCGGCTTCGCATCGCTCGGGGGGAGCGCGCCGCTCCAGGCGACGATCCCCGTGCTCCTCCTGGTGGGGGCCGCCGGCGCGAGCAGCATGATCCTGCCGGGGATCAGCGGGTCCTACGTGCTGCTCGTTCTCGGGATGTACGACACGGTGATCGGCGCGCTCTCCGTGAGCCAGCTGAAGGAGAGCCCGGCGGAGTCGCTCTCCATCATCGTGCCCGTGGTGATCGGAGCCGGGCTCGGGATCGCGCTGCTCTCGAACCTCCTGAAGGCGCTGCTGCAGAGGTTCTCGGCGCCCTCCCACGGGGTGCTCCTCGGGCTCTTGCTCGGATCGGTGCTCGGCCTCTATCCGTTCCAACGGCCCGTCCATCCGGAACTCGCGGTGCGGGATGTGCGCAAGGCGGTCGTCGCGGTCGTCGTGGACGGCGAGCCGGTCGCAGAGGTGGCGGCGGCCTTGGACGACCTGGACGCGGAGGGGCTCGAGGTGCTGGCGCAGCGTTGGGCGGGCCGGACCAAGGGAGACCTCAAGCGGGCCGGGCTGAGGCTCGAGCGCTTCACCCCGGGAGCCCTCGAGGTGGTGAGCGCGGTGCTGCTGTTCCTGCTCGGCTTCGCCGTCACGCGGCGACTCGGGCGCGGGGGGGCGAGCCCTTCAGTGGAGTGAACGAGCGGATCCGAGGGCGCGCAAGGGCCCCTCGCTGACGCCGGGTACTTGATCTGTATCTCCGCCTCTCCGCCCCCCCGGGAATCGAACCACCAGTCGCGCCGACCGGCACCGCTGCCGCACACTTACTCCCATGCGAACGCCCACCCCCATGACCCTCCGCCTGGCTCCGCTGCTTCTGCTGTGCGCGTGTTCCTCGACCGCGACCACGGTGGACACGTTCCGCGACCCCGCCGAGGCGACCCAGGGGGTGGTGGCGGCCCTCCGGGCGGGCGACCCTGCGGAGGCGAACCGCATCTTCGGGCTGTACGCGCGGTCCTCGGTCCTGCGCGACTCGGTGCTCT
>CAZEFP010000146.1:0-7474 GCA_964511565.1 uncultured Planctomycetaceae bacterium | reverse complement strand
CACTGACGCAGACGGCGTCGGCGTGACGCGGGACGTGACCTACAACCTCGCCGCGCAGGCCACCCCCTTCGACCCGGCGACGACCGACCCCTCGCTCCTTCAACTCCAGGGCCTCGTCAACCCCCAGCTCCTGGCGTACACGGCCACGACGGGGAATGACCGCGCCGAGGTGATCAGCTCCTTCACCTTCACCACCCAGTCGGTGGGTGCAGGTCTTGGGTCGGTCATCGCCATCGCAAACGGGCAGGAGGCCGCGATCATCGCCGGGACCTGCGCGGCACTGCAGACCTGCGGTGGCGACACGGCTCCCAACGCCTTCTCCACCCCCACCGCGAGCATCGCCCCCCTGGCCCCCTCGATCGGGTCGGTTCCGGACCTCATCGGCCCGAACCCCCTGTCGCCTGCCTACGAGGGAACAGCGGACATCTACGTGGCGAGCTTCCAGGCGCCCTACTACCTGACCGCTGCCACGAACACGAGCTTCGACGGCGTCACGGTTGACCCCGCGCCGGTGTTCAACACCTGGGCCACGCGCTACGCCGCGCCGGGTGAAGCGGCCCTCCCTGCGGCTGATCGCGCCAACAACGTGACGCGCTTCAACCCGCTTCCGAATGCGACGAAGGCCGAGATCATGCCCATGCTCGTCTCGGTGCCCGGCACCGTGGCGGCTGGCGACAGCCTCCCGGTCGTCATCTTCGCCCCGGGCGTCTACCAGACCCGGATGAACATGCTCTTCGTCGCCGACGTGCTGGCCGACAGCGGCTTCGCTGTCGTCTGCATCGACCTGCCGCTGCACGGCTTCGGCTCCAGCAGCGCGGCCGGTCAGACGAGCGGCGTGATGGCCAACGGCGCCAACCTCTTCGTTGGATACAACGAAGCGAGCGGTGGTGCGAGGGAGCGGACGTTCGGCATGGACCAGTACGCGTTCGACCCGACCACCGGCCTCCCCTTCCCCGGGCAGGACGGCGTCGCGGACCCGTCGGGCCAGAGCTTCGTGAACCTGCTCAGCCTCGCGGTGACGCGGGACAACATCCAGCAGGCCGTGGCGGACTTCGCCAACCTGCGCGTCGCGATCGCCGACCTCGCCCTTCCGGCTCCCATCGGGGACGTGTTCGACGAGACCCGGGTGCACTTCGTGGGACACTCCCTCGGGGCCATCATCGGGATGCCCTACGTCACCCTCGACAACGCGGGCCTCACC
Organism: uncultured Planctomycetaceae bacterium; assembly: GCA_964511565.1. GTDB lineage: Bacteria > Planctomycetota > UBA1135 > UBA1135 > Saltatorellus. Next base: position 6,273 of record CAZEFP010000146.1, on the reverse strand, counting down.
GCCAGCACCCTCGCCATGGGCGGCGGAGCGGTTCCCTACCTCCTCGAGTCGTCACAGGCGTACGGGCCGATCATCCAGGGAAGCCTCGCCGCCTCCGGCGCGGCGCCCGGGACGCCCGAGTACTACCAGTACCTGCAGACCGCGCAGACCCTGATCGACACCACGGACGCCATGAACTACGTGGCGCCCTTCCTTGCCAACGGGGTGTCCCCGATCTTCGGCATGGAAGTGGTGGGCTCTGGCGCCTTCGGCGGTCTCGCCGACGGCACCGTCCCCAACCAGGCCCTGAGCAACCCGATCGGGGGGACCGAGCCCTTCCTCTCGGCCCTCGGCCTCACCGATGTGAGTTCCACCAACCTCGCGATCACCTTCCCCGGTGCCGCGGTCCGGTACACCGAGGGATCCCACAGCACCCTCCTGTCCCCCGTCGGCGGCATCAGCCCCCAGGCGAGCAACGACGCGGCCTTCCCCGAGATGCAGGACAACCTCCGGACGTTCCACCTCTCGGACGGAGCGCAGATCGTCATCACCAACGAGGACGTCGTGCAGTGATCCCGGCCAGGGCGCTGGCTCCTCGAGCCAGCGCCTGGACCGAGCCCACGAAAAGAGAGGCCGGAGCACTCAGTGCTCCGGCCTCTCTTCTTGGTTGCCGTGCGGCGCGAGCCGCATTCGCGCCCTTCAGGACGCGGGCGCGATCACCAGCTCGACTTGCGCATGCCCGGGACCTTGCCCTCGTGGGCAAGCTCGCGGAGCGTCACCCGGCAGATGCCGAAGCGGCGGTACACGGCGCGGGGGCGGCCGGTGAACGAGCAGCGGTTGCGGATCCGGTTGGGGTTCGCGTTGCGCGGGATCTTGGCCAGCGCGGCGCGAGCCTCGTCCTTGGCCTCCTCCGTGGTCTTGGTGGAGCGGATGATGCTCTTGTACTCCGCGCGACGCTCGGCGTACTTGTCGGCGAGTCGCCGGCGGCGATCGTTCTTCTGAACTGAGGAGACCTTGGCCATGGAGGTGCGGTCGGTGGGTGAGGGTTCGGGGGTGGTTCGGTTCCGACCGCGGCGACGGGTGCCGGTTCGGTCGGGAGATCGTGGGTTGGGCGGAGCGCGGGGCCTCCACCGGGGCCGAGCCGAGGCCTCGTCGAGGCCGGTTCGGGGGCAAGAAGATACGGTCCCGGCGCCCCGGTGGCAATCCGGGGCCTGACCTGGGTGGCTGGATCGGAGGATTCCGGGGCCTTGGGTGCTCCCCCAGGGCCCAGGGAGGGGGTCTGAAGGGTGGGACAGGCACCTGGTCCTCCCCCAGCGCCCCTCCGGACGAGCTCAGCCGAGCTCCTTCCGCAGCCGCTCGAGGAGCTCCCGCGTACGCGTGATCCCCGCGCGCTCGTCCGCGTCGCCGCCCTCGTACTCGATCCCAACCCACCCGCGATAGCCCGCGTCCTTGACGATCTTCATCATCCTGGCGTAGTCGATCTTGGTCTCGTTGCCCTCGCCGTCGAAGCCGTAGGACTTGGCGCTCACCGCCTTGGCGAAGGGCATCAGGTCCGCGACCCCCTGGTAGCGGTCGTACTCGTAGAAGTTCCCGAAGTCGGGGAGCGTCCCGACCCGGGGGTGGTCGCAGCGGCGCATGACGCCGGCCAGCCAGGCGCCATCCGAGGACAGGCCCCCGTGGTTCTCCACGATGACGTTGATGTCGTAGGCGTCGCTCACCCGCGCGATCCGCAGCAGGGAGTCGGCGGCCCGCTCGGCCTGCTGCTCCGGGGTCCCGCCCCCACCCGCGTTCACGCGGATCGAGTGACAGCCGAGGTAGGCGGCGGCCGCCACCCACTTGAAGTGGTTCTCGACCGCGTCCCGACGCCGCCCCTCATCCTCATCCGCCAGCTGGCCCTCGCCGTCGACCATGATCAGCAGGCTCTCAACGCCGGCCTCCGTGCACGCGCCGCGCAGGTCGTTGAGGTACCCGAAGTCAGTCCCCCGCCAGACCTGCTGGCCGTCGCGTCCCGCCGACTTGAAGAAGGCGTTGACGTACTCGACGCCGTCGATGCCGAGCCCCTTGGCGACGCCGGGGAACTCCAGGTTGGTGATGCGGCTCGCGCCGGAGCTGCGCAGGGTGCGGTGAAGCGACCACTCCGCGAGGGAGATTCGGAACCAGGGGTCTTGGACTTCCATGAGATCGATGGCTGAGCCGACGCCGGTGACCGCGGCGGCCGCGGTGGCTGCCGCGGTGGCCTGGAGGACGTCGCGGCGAGAGGGACGGAGAGAGAGCGGGTCGGCGTTGGAGTGCATGGGGAGGTAGGGAGCTCGGGACGGAGAGGGCCTAGCTTAGCGCAGCGGTGGCGCCGCCGATCGCCTGCCAACCGCGCAGCAACTCCTCGGGGTCGAGCCCCCGCCCGATCAGGACGATCTGCGACACCTCGGGCGCGGCGCCCGGCTGGTCGGTGGCCTCGAGCCACTGGTACACCCCCTGGATCAGCAGCGCGCCCGTGGCGACCCGGAGGATCCCCTTGGCCCGCATGAGCTCCTGCCCTCGGCGCCGGGAGAGGAACTCCAGCCACATGAGGGCCGCGTCGCGGTCGATCTCGGCCTCGGAGCTGAGGGACACGGACCGGAGGCCCGAGGTGTGCCTCGCCCCCACATCAGCACGCTCCCCCAGCTCGAGCCACCTGGCGCCGGCTCCCTCCGTGGGGCCGCCGTCGAGCAGCCAATCCAGGGGCACCCGGGCCCGCTCCGAGGCGCGGATGGCAGCCAACGGGTTCAGGGAACGCAGGAGCGACGTCAGCGCGGGGAGCTGCTCCTCGTCGACCCGGTCCGCGTGATTCAGCACGAGGCGGTCCGCGTACGCGACCTGCGTGCCCGCCTCCTCGGTCTCCTCCAGCTGGGACTCGATCTTCGCCGCGTGGAGCAGGGTGACCACTCCGTCGAGGTGCACCCGATCAGCGAGCCCCTCGTCGAGCAGGAACGTCTGGACCGCCGGACCGGGGGAGGCCGCCCCCGACGCCTCGACGAGGATCCGGTCGGGCCCCCCCTCCCCGCGCCGCAGCCAGCGGCCGACGAGGCCGCGGCCAGCGCCCGGGTCCGTCAGCTGGGTCAGCGTCGCGCGGAGGTCCTCCTGGATCTCGCAGCAGATACAGCCGTTGGCGAGCTCGACGACCGCGCTCCCCTCCGCCTCCCGCCGCACCACGAGGTCCCCGTCGACCCCCAGCGCCCCGAACTCGTTCACGATCACCGCGCACCTCACGCCGTGGCTCTCCTCCAGGATGCGCTGAACGAGGGTGGTCTTTCCGCTCCCGAGGAACCCGGAGATCAACGTCACAGGCGTGGTCATGGTGCCATGACGTGAACCCACCGGTCCTCCGTCAACCGTCTCGCCAGGATTGAGCACCCCTTGACCGCTTTCGGTCTCGCCGGAGCCGCCAGGATGGCATCCTCATCCTCCCGTGCGGCTTCCCTTCGCCGCCCTCGATTCCATGCGCTTCCTCCGACGCTCTCACCCGCCGCTCTTCGCCCTGGGGTACCTGTGCGTGGCCGGCCTCATCGGCTGCGGGCCGCATGCCGAAGAGACCCCGTCCTCGTCGAGGGGCTTCTGGTTCGCCGAGCGCGGAGCGAGGATCGAGGAAGCCCTGGGGACCCTCGGCTACGCCGCGGGGTACGAGCCCGCCGAGGAGCGCTGGTCCGGACTACGGGTCCACGACCCCGACGCCGCGTACCTGGAGCCCTTCCTCTTCTCGTCCGGTCACGAGCCGGCGGCCTTCGCGCTCCTGCCCGACGGGACCATCGAGCGTCGCTGGTCCCTCGAGGAGTCCCCCAACGCGGCATCGGAAGGCCCCCGGATTCAGCACCCCACCCAGCACGCCTGGCGACGGATCCAGGAGCTCCCCGGCGGTGACCTCCTCGCGATCCACGAGGGGCTTTGCCTGATGCGGCTCGCCCCGGATTCCACCATCCGATGGCGCTCGGTCCCCGGCGCCCATCACGACCTGCTCGTGGATGGGGATGAGGCGTGGGTGCTCGACCGGACCATCACCCCGCCGACCGCGCGGGAGCGCAGGTGGCTGGACGGCGCCCAGACTCCGGTCACCCGCGATGGCCTCGTTCGCATCTCGCTCGACGACGGTCGTGTGCTCGAGCGCGCCTCGCTCTCGGAGCTGCGCGGGGACGCCCGCTGGGACGAGGTCTATCAGGAGGCCGTGAGGCGTGCGCGGGTCGTGGAGATCGGTGACGACCAGCGCGACGGAGAGCTACGGGACGCCCTCGATCCGCTCCACGCCAACGGCCTGGCCCGGCTCGATCCGTCGAGGAACGTCCCCACCGTGTTCCTCCGGGAAGTGGGAGGCTTCATGGATCTCGCGCGGGACCTCAGCCGGGTCGACGCGCTACGGCTGGGGCCCTTCGTGGGCGCCCACGACCCCCAGCTCGACCCTGTCGGCGGCGGGACCCTGCTCTTCGACAACTTCGGCGCCTCCTCTTCCCCCACCCCGGCCTCTCAGATCCTCTCGATCAGCCCCGTCGATCGGACCGCCCAGGTTGTCTTCCGGGGAACCCAGGAGAACCCGTTCTTCTCCCCCGTCTGCGGCGCCGTCCTGCCGCTGCCGGAAGGCCGGCTGCTGGTGGTCGAGAGCACGGCAGGCCGCGCTTTCCAGATCGATCGGTCCGGGCGTCTCCTCTGGGAGTTCCGGACCCCGTTCCGGATCCCTGCCGAGGATCTCGTCGCGGTCCTTCTCGACATGAGACCCGCTGAGCCCTCCAGCAGCCCTCAACCGGCGGTTCGCTAAACCGAAACCGCGTCCGGGGCCGAGGACAACAGCAGAGGCCTGCCTCCTCCGCTTCCTCGCTCCCCCAATGCGGTTCAACCTCCTTCGATTCTTTCGGCCCAAGACCGTCGCTGCAGAAGAGGTGGCGGACGCCCCGGCCCATGACGGCAACGGCGGGCCCAACCCGATCGCGCAGGAGCTCGTGATCCTCGCCTCGATCGACGGCGGCCCCGTGGAACAGGTCGAGCTGTTCGACATGAACATCCATGGGGCGCGCATCCTCGTGCCCTTCCAATTCGCTCCTGGAGGGCTCAGTGACGCTCCGGTGGCGATGGACATCGAGCACAAGAGCGGGGCGTGGCGTGTGAGGGTGCACGCTCAGATGACTCAGCTCAACCACTGGAGCGACCACGAGGTGATGCTCGAGCTGGACTTCATCCGGCTTGGAGAGCTCTACGCCCAGCTCGACAACGCCCTCGGGAGGTACTTCAACCGTCGAGGATCGGACCGCGTGACGCCCGACGAGGACGCTCGCGTCGGGGTCCGCCTCGCCTACGGGCCGCACCGGGTTCGGGGCCTCGCCAGCGACCTCTCGTCCGGGGGCGTCTGTACCAGGGCGCCGCTGGTCCAGGCCGCGGTCTTCCACATGGGAGAGCGGATCAAGGCCTACATCAGCCTCCCAGGCTCGGCGGAGGAGATCGAGGTGCCCGGGGTGGTCAAGCACGGCTACAGGCACGGCGAGGACGTCCACCTGGGCGTGGAGTTCGACCTCACCGTCCCCAGCCCGATGACCGAGCGCCGGACCGAGTACCTCAAGTACATCGAACGCAGGCGGAAGGCCGGAGCGCTCCTGGAGCGGCAGCGCCGACGCGGAGCCTGACCCCGCCCCGCGGCTTCCGCGGCGCCTCCTGGCCATGGAGCGTGGGAAGCGTGGACTGCAGGCTCCCACGCCCCCATAGTGTCCCCATGAGTTCCGCTGGGAAGGACCGGCCGGGGAGCCGCGCGCTGTACTCGACGATCTTCGAGCACGAGACCCGCCCCGGCTTCGTCTTCGACGTGATCCTGCTCGTCGCCATCCTGGCGAGCATCGCGCTGGTGATGGTCGAGAGCGTACCCCGCTACTACGACTCCCACGGGGCGCTGCTCAGAACGCTGGAGTGGTCCCTCACCGCCGCCTTCACCGTCGAGTACGCGCTCCGCCTGTATTGCCACCCGCGCCCCATGGTCTACGCGCGGAGTTTCTTCGGCGTCGTCGATCTGCTGGCGATCCTCCCGACCTACATCGCGGCCTTCGTGCCCGGGGCCCAGGCGCTCATGGTGGTGCGCACGCTCCGCCTGCTGCGAATCTTCCGGATCCTGAAGCTCGCCCAGTTCGTCCACCAAGCGGAAGACCTGCGCTCCGCCCTCCGGGCGAGCCTCCCCAAGATCACCGTCTTCGTCATCGCGGTGCACTCGATGACGACCATCTCAGGCTCGCTGCTCTACCTGATCGCGGGCCCGGAGAACGACTTCGCCAACATTACGGAGTCGGTGTA
>CAZEFP010000145.1:0-7512 GCA_964511565.1 uncultured Planctomycetaceae bacterium | reverse complement strand
GACTGGGTCGACCCGAACATGGCCGCGAGGGCCGCGCGCACCCTCGGGCGGGCCGTCGCGGGCGGCGCCCTCGATCCCGGGGCGGCGCGTCAGCTGCTGGTGGACGGGCTCGACCAGGTCGCCGATCCCGGTGAGCTCCACGCCCGCCTCGGGGTCCTGATCGACCTCGTCCAGGGCGCCGACGCGGAGAGCCCCGCCGCCCGCAGCGCGAGGGACCGGGTGCTCTCGGTGGCCGAGGCGTCGCTCTGGGCGGGCCCCGACTTCGTCTGGGTCTCCCTGGGAGCGCTCCGTCGGCTTCAGTACCCGGCGGGGGAAGCGGGAGAGGCCGAGCGCCTCGCGGCGCTCGAGATCGCGGTCGGGATCTTCCGGGGGGCGCTCGAGGCCCGGCGGTCCCGTCCCATCGATCCGGATGCGCTGCAGGGCGCCGTGCTGGCCATGCGCGACGTGGCCCGAGGGGTCACCGATGCTCGCAAGCGCCAGAAGGGCGTGCGGCTGCTCATGCGGGACCTGCGAGCGCTGGTGGTGGACCAGGGAGTCCCCCTCGGCGTCCGTCGGGCGGCGGCGAGCTCCCTCACCCTCTCCTCCGCGGCTCGCGACGCGCTGCAGCTCGTGAACCTGATGCAGTCGCCCGAGGCCCGTGAAGCGCTCGGCTATGAGCTCCTCGGCGCGCTCAAGATGGTGGCGGGCAGCCTCTCGCCCGGCAGTGAGGCCGCCGAGACCGTGCTCGATCGACTCTTCGAGTTCGTGGCCGAGCCCGACTTCGATCGCCGGCAGCTCTCCCTCGAGCTTCTGCTCTCCGACGAATTCGCGCCCTTGCTCGCCCACGAGGTCCGGGAGACCTCGGCCCGCTGGACCGTGCTGCGCCTGCAGGCGGAGCCATCGGAGGAGCTTCGTCTCCGCCTCCTGTCCCTGCTGGGGCGCATCGGCACCGTGGAGACCCTGGAGCTGCTGCTCGGCCGAGAGGGCCTGGTGGAGGGGTTGATCGCGCCCGACCCCAGCCTGGCACGCGCCGTGTGCGAGACGGCGCTGGCCATTCACGACCCCTCCGATCCCGCCCCCTTGCTCCGCCTGGCCCGGCGCGTCGCCGGTCCGCTCGGAACCTCCTCCGCCCTCGATCCCACGCGCGTCGCGCGCCTCCGCGCGGGCATCGAGCTCGTGCTCGGGCTTGACGCGGCAGCGGTCTCAGGGCTCCCGCTGCGTGACAGTCGCTGGGTCGTCGCCGCGGCGGTGGACCTCCGCAGGGCCTACCCGGTGCTCGCCCTCGGGCAGCTGACCTCGGAGCACCGTGCGAAGCTACGGACCCTGCACGTGCCGAGGCTGGGCGGGGAGGGTGGTGCCGGGGACGCGGCCGACGCCTCGTTGGTCTCCCTGGCCCGGGCGCTGCTCGAGGCGGATGACCTCGCCGCGGAGCTCCGCAGCGACCTCCCGGGGCCGGAGGGCAGCGAGGCAGAGCTCCTCGCGTCCGAGCGGGCTCGCCGGGCGGAGAAGGCGCTCGGCGACCTCGACTCAGCCATGGCGGCCGCCGAGCCGGGCGACCGGCTCGGGTGGGATCCCGTGGACCTCGGGCTCGAGGGGATCGAACTCCTGCGGCGCATGGGTCGTGACGAGGCCGCCCTCGTCCGGACCGAGGCCCTCTTCGAAGGCGCTGGCGCGGAGGTGGCCGGGCGCTCGGGGCGTGCCGTGCGGCTGCTGGTGGTCCAGACCCTCGAGGCCATTGACGCGACCTTGGCGGCGGAAGGTCCCGCCGCCCCCGACGCTCCGATGGAGCCGACGGTCAGGGCTCGCGCCGACCTCGCAGCGCGAGGCCTCCTGGGTCTCATCGGGCAGGAGGGCTGGCCAGGGGAGCTGCCCGCCATCCAGCTGGCCGACCTGGACGCCCTCTTGCGACTGGTTCGAGTGGGCTCGGACGCGGAAGCGAGAGCTGAGGCGGTCACCTACCTCGACGATCGCATGGGCAGTCAGGCCGCTGCCGTGGCGGCGTGGCGCTCGGCCCTCGCCTCCGCGGACTCCGAGGCCTTCGCCAAGCTCCAGGCGGACCTCGCCTCCGCGCGGTCCATGGGGGATGGGGACGGTGAGGGCCCACCCGATGGGGTTGAGGGGCCTGATGGCCCGCCCCAGCCAGGGCCTCCAGCCGGGCAAGGGGAACAAGGGGCAGGTTCCGGGGACGGTGCTTGACCTCCAGTGCCGGGCCGCTATTCTCCCTGCACGCGTCGCGGGGTGGAGCAGTCTGGTAGCTCGTCGGGCTCATAACCCGGAGGTCGCAGGTTCGAATCCTGCCCCCGCTACCACCTACAAGGAGGACCGTGCCAACCGGCGCAGTCCTCTTTTTTCGTCATGGGGTCGCTGGTTGGATCCTGTGGTCGGAGGGCGCTCGGAGGCGGAAGCGTCGCCGGCGTCAGAGCGGAGCGTGGCCGCGCGCTCCGGATCGGGTCGCGACTGGGTATCGTGCAGGTATGAAGACGCTCCTCGGGTTGTTGCTCCTGGTGAGCTGCGCCACGGCGCCGACCAGGGATGGGAGGGGCCCAGAGGAGGCCCAGCCGGCTCAGGTCGAGGACCTCGTGACTGCCGGCGGGGAACCACGGCTCCGGACCTGGAAGCCCGTTCCGCTGACCGACGGGCTGCGAGCCGCGGTCCCCGTCTCGGACGGCACGGTGCGGATCTTCTCCCTGGAGACGGGTGCGACGGAGGTGGTCCTCGAGGGGCACGAGGGGACCGTGTTCGCCGTGGAGCCCGCGCCAAAGGGAACGGCCTTGGCCAGCTGTGGGGAGGACGGCACGATCCGTCTCTGGGACGTGGCGGACCACTCCTGCCGCGCAGTGCTCCAGACGCCCAAGCCACTGAGACCGTTCTGGGGCGAGACGTTGAGCTTCTCCCCGAAGGGGGATCGGCTCGTCGCCATCGCAGCGGGGACGGGCTGGGCGAGGGTCTGGGACGCGACCTCCGGCGACGTGGTCCACGCGCTCCCCATGGACGCGGAGATCACCTCCGCAGCGTGGACCCCGGATGGCCACCTCGTGTCGGTGGGGCGGGACCGCATGGCACGCGTTTGGGACGTGGAGGCCGGCCGTGAGGTTCGCGAGCCGCTCCAGCACGAGGCGGTGCTTGAACACGTCGCGTGCCATCCCGATGGGGCTCGGATCGTGACGGGGGGAGCCCATGGCACCACGGTCTGGACCTGGGACCTGGAGACCGGGGAGCGAATCGCGGAGGTCCGTGTCGGAGACGATCCGGTTCCGTTGCAGTACCTCACGCACCTGGTCTTCTCCCAGGACGGCCAGGACCTGCTCGTGGCCACCACGAGTCACTGGGGTGTCTTCTGCCTCGCAACCGATACGTTCGAGCCACGCTGGAACATCGAAACCTCTGCGAGCTCAGCAGCGCCCTGCAGGGTCGAGTTGGACCACTCGGGAGAGCGCGTGGCCGTCTCGGTCCTGTACCGAGTGGTACGTCGCGAGGACGGAAGCGACGTCTCGGGGTCGCCCGCAAGGGCAGGGTTCTTCGAGTTCTCCCCGGGCGACCGGTTCGTGGTCGCGCACTCCAGATGCATCACGTACGTGCTGGATGGCACGACCCTTGAATTGCTCTACACGCGGTCCGAGCAGCCCCAGGGGAAGTCCACGGTCCGACGGGACGAGTAGATCCGCGTCGGACGAGGCCGCCCCCTCGTCGGTGGTGGACGCTCGCTGTCCGGTGGGAGCGAGGGCGCGCGGTGGGGCCGACCACGCCCCTCCCTCGCCACGGTCCCGGTTGGAGGTGCCCATGGGCCAAGCCCGACGGGACCCCGTGCCCGAGAATCAGCGCCCGTCGGTGACGAAGCCTGGCCAGCGCCGCATGTAGTCCACCATGGTGTCGCTGAGGGACGCGGCCCGGAGGTGCTCGGGGGTGAAGGGGGGCCGGGCGGGCTCCCACCCCTGGACAGCGGCATCCTGCGGCCAGCGGACGTTCCCGATCGCGGCCCTCCCGAGGCCCACGAGGTCGGCCCCCTGCTCCAGGACGAGGTCCGCCTCGGCCGGAGTCCACACGGCGCCGGTGGCGATCATCGGGGTCCTCGGCCCGATGGCCTCGCGGAACCAGGTGGTGAGGGGCTTGGTGGAGTCCGGGTACTTCGAGGGCGCCTTGAAGCTGTCCCAGTTGGACACGTGGACGAAGTCGACGCCGTCCGCGGCCAGCCAGCCCGCGACCTTGAGGGAGTCGTCGAGGTCCACGCCCTGGTCCGGCACCTCCGGTGAGACCCGGACGCCGACGAGGAAACGATCGGGGGTGGCCTCACGCACGGCCGCCACGATGCGGCGGACGAAGCGGGCGCGGTTCTCGAGGGCGCCGCCCCAGTCGTCGCGGCGGGTGTTGGACACCGTCCCGAGGAACTGGGTGATGAGGTAGCCGTGGGCCCCGTGGATCTCGACGCCGTCGAAGCCGGCCTCGGCGCAGCGCCGGGCGGCCGCCGCAAAGGCGGCGATGGTGCGCTCGATGTCGTCCACCGAGGCCTCGCGGGGGACCTCGAAGTCCTTGGCGTTGAGCTCGAAGGCGCTGGCGCTGAAGGGCGGCTGGCCGGTCAGGCGGGACGGGGCGCGGACGCCGCCGTGGAAGATCTGCACCAGGGAGAGGGCACCCTCGTTGCGCAGGGCGCCGGCGAGGCGGGTGAGGCCGGGGAGGAGTGCGTCGTCGAAGACCCCCAGCTCGCCCTCCCAGCCCTGCCCGTCCGGGCTCACGTGCGCGGCGCAGGTGGTGATGACGCCGAAGCCGCCCCGCGCGCGCGCGGTGAGCCACTGGAGCTCATCGTCCCCCAGGGAACCGTCCGCGTGGCTCTGCTTGTTGGTCATCGCCGCGAGCACCGTCCGGTTCTGGACCTGGGTGCCGGTGCGGGGGAACTGGTAGGGCGTGAGGATCTTCGGGGTCGTCATCGGAGCAAGGTACTGGCCGAGGGGCCGGAGCGTCGGCGTGACCACCGGGTCTCCGTCGGCCCTCGGCAGCTGATTTCGCACCCCGGACCCGCCTCCAGGCTCGAACCGTGCCCGGTGGCTTGTGGAGTCCGCGGGGGAAGGGCAGGCTCACGCCAGCGGTCGCGCACTCATGGGGAGGGCGCGGCCCATCCCGATGATGCACCTCGCCTACATCGACGTTCGGCCCCTCCTGTACCTGGGCGGCCTGGCGCTCGTGCTCCTCCTCGGCCTGCTCTTCTCCGCGGTTGTCCTCCAGGGGGCACGCAAGGGCCGGGTGGCGGCCGGGGCGACGGCCGTCTGGACCGCGCTCTTCATTCTCTTCCTGACGGAGTACGGTCCGTTCGTCGGGCAGGTCGAGGTGGTCGAGCACCGGCTGACCTGGGAGGTCGGGCCCCAGGAGCCGGGATCCACGGCGGTTGTGGAGTTCTCGTTCGTCGATCACCCCGGGCACTACCTGTGGGAGGAGTCGGCCGAGCTCGCCGCGCACCTCGAGGCCCTCGGCGAGCCCACGGTCGTCGGCCGCTTTCGCGTGACGCGGGACTACGGGCGCGTGCGGGGCTACAGCCTCCTCGAGGTGGCCGGGCTAGGGGCCTGGGTCTCGCAGCGCGCTGCGGGCGGGACCCGCGGGACCCCGGCCTCCTCCCCCTGGGACTGATCGCGGAGGATCAGCGCGCCTCGGGCCCGGAGGGGGCGCCGAGTGCCGAACTCCAGGCCGCCAGCTCGCGCTGGAGTTCGGCGACCAGCTCGGGGTTCACGGCCGCCAGGTCATGGGTCTCGCCGGGGTCCGCCTCGAGGTCGTGGAGGGTGAAGGGCTCCTTCCCCTTGCGGTGGATCTTCCAGCGCCCGCGGGTCCAGGCCTCGGCCCCCTTGTGACGGAACCCCATGCCTTCTCCCCGGTCCGCGGACTCACCGCGGAGCAGCGGGCCGAGGTCCACGCCGTCGAGCGCCGCGTCCGGGAGCGGGAGCCCCGCGGCCGCGAGCACCGTCGGGAGCGTGTCGACCGTCCCCGACGGCACGTCGATCACGGCGGGGGCGAGGCCTGCGGGCCACTCCACGATCCCCGGGACGCGGACGCCGCCCTCGCGCAGGCTGCGCTTGCGCCCACGGAAGGGTCCTGTGGATCCCAGTCCGCTGTCCAGCTTGCCCTCCGGGCCGTTGTCGCTCGTGAACCACACCAGGGTGTCGTCCGCGATGCCCAGCTCGCGGAGCCGTTGACGCAGACGGCCGACGTTGTGGTCGACGGCCTCGAGGCATCCGAGGAAGTGTTGCTCCTGCAGCGGCAGGTCGGCGAAGCGACGGGCACGCTCGGCGTCCGCCACCACGGGGAGATGGGGGGCGTGGAACCAGACGACGGCGAGGAAGGGGCGCCCCTCCGCCGCCGCGCCATCCATGAACTGGAGGGCGCGGTCCATGATGAGGGTGGAGTCGTCCCCCTCAAGGCCCTCGGTCACCCGCTCGCCGGGGCCGGTCCAGTAGGCGGTGCCGTAGGGGCCGCCGGGGACGAGGCTTCGGGCGACGCCGCCGTGCTCGCGGGGCGGCGTGATCATGGGGTCGAAGGTCGGCACCTTCGCCTCGGTGGAGAAGCACCGGTCGAACCCGTGCTCCCACGGCGGAGAGTAGTGCTCCGTGGCGCCGGGCCGGCCGCGGTTGGAGTCCTTGACCTCGGTGGTGAGCGTGCCCAGGTGCCACTTGCCGAAGTGGCCGGTGGTGTAGCCAGCAGCCCGGAGCTCCTCGGCCAGGGTGTGTTCCTGGGCAGGTAGGTGTCCGGAGTTCGCGCCGCGGATCCCCATGCGCTCGGGGTGCCGGCCCGTGAGGACGCTCGCGCGGGTGGGGGAGCAAACGGGCGAAGCGGAGTAGAAGCGGTCCAGGCGGACGCCGGCCTGTGCCATCTCGTCCAGGTGCGGAGTCTCGAGCCGCGGGTGCCCCCGGAGCCCGAGGTCACCCCAGCCCTGGTCGTCGGTCATCAGGAGGATGACGTTGGGTGTGGGGGGCGCGTCGGTGGAGCCGGTCGTGGCCGCAGCGGTCGCCGCGCAGGAGCCGAGCCACAGGGAAGCCGCGGAGAGGAGCGCGCAGGACGGGGCGGAGGGCATGGGACGAGGATAGTCCGCGACGCGCAGCAGCGTCGAACGAAGGCGGGGCCCGGCCCCCTGGGGACCGGGCCCCGTATGGGCTCACGACGTGGCGGGGCCTAGCGGCGGTCGCCGAACATCTTGGCGCGGGCCTCCTTCAGCTTGGCCTCCGCCTCGTCCGCGGTCATCTCGCCCTTGTCGACGGCGGCCTTGAGGCGCTTCTCGTACTCCGCGTACCGGGCGCGCAGGGCGGCCTGGTCCGCCTTGGCCTCGCCGCCCCCGGGCTTGTCGGTCACGGCGCCCTTCTTGGCGCCCTTGGACATGCGCTCCTTGGCCTGTTGGAGCCGCTCCATTCCTTGCTCCTCCGTGATCTGGCCAGACGCGACCGCGGCCTTGATGCGCCGCTCGAGCTCTTCGTAGCGGGCGGCCACGGCCTTCTCGTCGGCCTCTCCGCCGCGCCGGGTCTCCTCGGCGCCGCCGAACATCTTCTCGCGGGCCTCCGC
>CAZEFP010000144.1:0-7512 GCA_964511565.1 uncultured Planctomycetaceae bacterium | reverse complement strand
GGCGTCGTCGCCATCCTCGTGGTGGCGTGGGTGTTCAAGCGCGGGCCGGCGTCCCTCGCGCCACCGCTCCCTCCCTCGCCCACCATTGGTTCAGGGCGGGATCCCCGGTGAGAGGAAGGTGAGAGGAATCGAACGGCTCGGTCCGGCGTCCGGCTAGCTTGGATCGGAATGCGAATCCTCGTCGTCGAAGACTACGGCCCCCTGCGGGGCCCCGTGGTGATGGCCCTCCGCGACGAGGGGTGGAACGTCGATGTCTCGGGGGACGGGGACGGGGCCCTGAAGGCGCTGGAGGAGCAGGAGCACGACCTCGTCATCCTCGACCTGATGATCCCTGGGGTGGACGGGCTCAACGTGCTGCAGCGCTGCCGCGCCGCTGGCAACCAGGTGCATGTGCTCGTCATGACCGCACGGGACAGCGTGGAGGACCGGGTGCGCGCGCTGGACGCCGGAGCGGACGACTACCTGGTCAAGCCGTTCGCCATCGAGGAGCTCGTCGCGCGGACCCGCGCGCTCCTGCGGCGGAAGTTCCAGGTGAAGTCTCCCGTCCTCCACGTGGGCCCGCTGGAGGTCAGCACCGCGGACCGCGTGGTGAAGATCAACGAGCGCGTCGTGGACCTGACCGCGCGGGAGTACGCCCTCCTGGAGTACTTCGCCCACCGGCCCAACCAGATCGTCACCCGACACGAGGCGCACCTGAGCCTCTACGGGGAGCAGACCGAGGCCAGCAGCAACGTCGTGGACGTGTACGTGGGCTACCTTCGTAAGAAGCTCGAGGCCAGCGGGGAGGCGCGCGTGCTCCACACGCGCCGCGGCCAGGGCTACATCCTCACGGCACCGGACCAAACCTGATGGCTGACGGGAGCATCGAGAGGCGCGTCGTCGTCAGCGCCACCGTCGCCATGACGGTCACGATCCTGGGGTCCGGCGCGTTGATCTTCGGGGCCTACCAGAAGGGAGCTCGCTCGGACGGGGAGCAGGCCCTCACCAACCTCCTCGGCGTGGGCTCCGAGCGCGCGGTGGCGGAGTCGATCTTCGCGAACCGGGCGGGCGAATCGTCGGTCGTCCGCGAGCGGGGAGGTCCGCTGAGCCAGTACGCCTGGATCTGTTGGCGCGCCGATGAAACCGAGGAGCTGTGCCGCTCCGCCGAGTTCCCGCCGGTGAACGTCCCCCAGATCGAGCCCCGTGAGCCCGGCGCCGCCGGTGCCCCCTCCGACCTTCGGTTCGTCGAGACCGTGGGAGAGGACGGCCTCCACTACCGCATCGCCACCGCGTCCTTCGTACCGCGGCTCAGGGCGACCCCGCCCCTACGCCGCGGAGACGGCCGAGCGGGGCGACGGGAACGCGACCGAAGGGCGCAACGCCCGCCCGAGCCCCCCTTCCTCCCCGGGGACCAGTTCCTCCTGCTGGCGGTGGCGCCCATGCAGGAGGAGTTCGAACGGTCCACCGAGCTCGCCAGGATCATGCTCCTCGGCGGAGCCGGCGCCTTGCTCGCCGCGACCCTCCTCATCCGCTCCAGCGTCCGGCGGGGTATGGCCCCCCTCGGAGCGCTGACCCAGGCGATCGAGGGCCTCGGGGAGGGCAACCTGGACGAGTCGGTCCACCTCTCCGGGGCGCCCAGCGAGCTCGCGCCCATCGTCGTGGCCCTCGAGCAATCGCGCACCCAGCTCGCGGACTCCTTCGCCCGGGAGCAGCGCTTCACGGACGACGTGGCCCACGAGCTCCGTACGCCCCTCGCTGGCCTTCGCGCTGCCCTCGAGGTCGCGCTCCGCCGCAAGCGCAGCCCCGAGGAGCTCGAGAGCGCCCTCGAGCAGAACCTCGCCGCGACCCTGGACCTCCAACAGATCGTGGACAGCCTCCTGCTGCTCCGCCGCCCGGACTCGGCCACGGAGGCCGCCGAGCCCGTGGATCTCGAGGTGGAGATGAGGCGCGCCTTCGCGGACCACGAGGAGGCCCTCCAGAACCGGTCCCTCGAGGTGACGTTCCACTCCGATGGGGACGGTCCGCACCTGGGCTCCGGGGCGCCAGCCATCGTTCGACGGATCACCTCGAACCTCGCACGGAACGCCGCGGACCATGCGGACCCGGAGTCCACGATCTCGGTGACCACCCGCTCCGGCGCCGGGTTCGCGACCCTGATCGTCGAGAATCGATCCAAGGGCGTCGACGCCGAGGCGGCCCGCCACGCCTTCGAGCCCTTCTGGCGCGCGGACCGAGCGCGCAGCGCCGGCGACCGGAACGTCGGGCTGGGCCTCGCGATCGTCGACGGCTGCGTCTCGGCCCTGGGTGGCCGCGCCGCCGTGACCGCTGGGGACGGCTCGTTCCGCATCGCGATCGAGCTGCCCTCCAGCTGAAAGAACGGCGGGGCGTGGCCCCTTGAGGAGCCACGCCCCGCCGTTCGGGGTCACCCGCTCGGGCCGTCCGTCACTCGATCGTGATCAGGACCGCCGTCGAGCGCGCGACGTTGTTGTTCGCGGAGAAGTCGCGCACGAGCCACTGCGCCTCGTAGGTCAGGCCCACGAGGACAGGCGCCGTGGCGTCCGCATCGATCCACGTCGCCGTGCCGTTCCCAGGCCCCGACCCCTGGACCGTCTGGGCGAGGGGGAGGCCGTCCCTCAGGTCGGCGACCGTCGCCGTACCGGGGATCGAGACCAGGTTGACCTTCAGCACCGCGAAGGTGTTGCCCACCGCTCCGTGGAGCCCGACCCGGAAGCCGCCGTTGCCGCTCTTGGGCGGCGCCGTGGCGATGATCTGGGGGACGAAGCCACCCGCTCCGGCGACCGCGCCGAAGGGGAGCGACGCGGGGTTGGCGGCCGTCCGCTCACTCCAGAGCGTGGGCCGATCGAAGGGGGCGGTCTCGTTGGCCACGCGGGGGTCGGTCAGCGTTCGCAGGAAGGCGACGAGGTCCGGGCGGACGTTCCCCGGGACGTTCAGGTTGTTCAGCAGCGGGTCCTTGTTCTGACCGAACGGGCCGCCGTCGTTGTTGTAGAACACCATGACGTCGTTGAGGTTGTCGATCCCCGGCGCCCCCGTGTGGAAGAAGCGGCCACGCAGGTCGACGTTCCGCAGGGACGGCGTCTTGAAGCGCCCGCGGTCACCGAACTGACCGGTCACGCTCCGGCGCCCGTCGTCCTCGCTGATGGGCCGAAGGCCGAGATTGTGGTACTGGCGGTCCGAGAAGAGGGAGCCGCTGTGGCACTGGTTGCACCTGGACCCAGGGCTACGGAAGGCCCCGAAGCCGTTGTTCTCCTGGGGGGTGAAGTTGGCCTGGTTCCGCATGACCCGGTCGAACTTCGACTGGTCCGGAACGAGGGTTCGCTGGTAGGCCGCGAGCGCGAAGGCGATGCGCACGGGGGTGATCTCCGAGGACCCGAAGGCGGCGTCGAAGAGCGCGGGGTAGCTCCCGTTCACGGCGAGGGCAGCCACCATGTCCGGGGTGAGGTCCGTCGCCATGGCCATGGGCTCGGCGGCCGCGAGGCGGTCGGCGACCTCGCTCCACGAGCGGCCCGACCAGGCCATCTCCACGTCCGACAGGATCGGCCCGAGGGACTGGCTCTCCAGGGCGCCACCCTGGGGGATCACCACGGAACCCGTGAGCGGATCCACGAACGTGCCCGAGGCGCTGCCGTCCCAGAAGAGCTCAGTGAAGTAGGCCGCCGCGATCATGCTCGGCGTGTAGCGGTCGGTCGCCTTCGCGCCGAAGCCGAACTCGGCGTCCTCCACGTAGTGACCGAAGGCGTTGGAGCCGTGCATCGCCGGGGACCCGAAGATGTCGTCCGGGGTCAGGAAGACCCCGTCGGGGCCGGGGTTCAGCGCCGGGCCCTCGGCTCGCGGGTCCGAGCCGCCGTGCCCGGGCATGTGGCAGGTCCCGCAGGCCATGGTCCCGTCGCTGGAGAGCTGCTCGTCCCAGAACAGCATCTTGCCCAGCACCGCCTTCTCCGCGGTCTGGGGGTTCTGGGGCGGGATGGGCGGCGGGGGCAGGGGGCCCTGCGCCATGGCAGGCAGCGACAGCGCGGCGGGGGCGAGCAGCGGGACAAGGAGCGAGCGGATCATGATCGACGGCGGTTCAGGGAGCGAATCGTCCGAGCTGGGGAGGACTCGGGTTCGACGTAAGAGTCGCCCACTCGAGCGCCTTCATCAAATGAGGCCTCACGCGGCTCTCATGAGTCGAGCGTGAGGGGGAACAGCCTCCCGTCCAGGGAGCGAGCGAGGTCCGCCCTAGCGGCCCCCACCGTAGCCGAGGGCGCGAATCTCCCCCTGCTGCGGCACCGTGGGGGCCACCGGAGCGAGCCTCTCGCCCTGATACAGACCCGCCTCGATGATCCCCTCCAGGAGCGCCTCGAGCGCCCGCGCTCGCTCCGGCTCGGTCCCTGCGAGGTCGCGAGCCTCCGACGGATCGGCGAGGACGTCGTAGAGCTCGGTTCGCCCTCCCCCGACGATCAGCTTGTGACGGCCCTCCCGGAGCGCCGTGCGCTCACGCTGGAAGCGCTCGCCGTAGAGAAGGAGCTCCCGCGGCCGGGCATAGTGCACCTCGGCGATCACAGGATGCACGCCCGGGACGCGGGGGAAGTGCCCGCGTAGTCGGTCTCCCCGTTCCCCTTGAAGAGCCGCGGCGACGAGTCCCGGCACGTCCACCAGCGAGGCCAGGTCGACGAGCACCTCTCCCTCGGACTGCCCCGGCCGCTTGACGATGAGCGGCACCGCGAGGAGCGGCTCGTACACATCCTTGCCGTGCTCCACCACACCGTGCTCCCCGAAGGCCTCGCCATGGTCCGAGGTGACGATCACGAGCGCGCCGTCGAGGAGCCCGCGCTCCTCCAGCCCATCGAGCAGCCGGCCCACCTCACGGTCCAGCCCGGCGAGCCCCTCGTCGTAGAGCGCCGAGACCCGCGCCCCCAGCTCCCCCGGCGCCTCGCCCCGGACCATGACCTGCTCGCAGAGACGCTCGAGGAGCTTCGCCGGGTGGGCGTCCTCGGGGAGGCGCGCGAGCTCTTCGTGCGGACGCATCCCGTAGGGCCGGTGCGCATCCATGTAGTTGACGAACAGGAAGCACGGTCCCCCCGCTTCACGACCGTCGAGGAAGGCGAGGGCGCGGTCCGTCATGGCCGCCGCGCCCTGCCGGCGGACCTCGTAGGTCTGGAACCCCTGGTCGAGGCCGAAGCGGGTGGCGAGGTAGACGGTGTTGGCGACGAAGGCCGCGGTCTCGAAGCCCACTTCACCGAGCGCCTCGGCGAGGGTCAGGTGATCGGGGTGCAGCGGGTGGGCGTTGTCCACGTACTCGGCCACCCGGAACCCGTGGGTCCCGTGCTCGAAGGGAAACAACCCGGTGAACATGGACGCGTGGGAAGGGAGCGTCCACGGGGCCGTGGCCACGCAGGTCCGGTGGAGGTCCGCGCGCCGCGCGAGCTCATCGAGGCGCGGTGTGGGGCTCGGCTCGGCCCCGTAGCACCCGAGCCGGTCCGCGCGCACGGTGTCGAGGGACAGCACGATCACGTGCGGGGGCGCCACCACCTCCCCCGGACCGCACGCCGCGAGCAAGGACGCCACAAGCGCGATCCCGTGCAGCCTCAACGGTCGCCCCCGTAGCCAAGCTCCCCCATCTCGTCCGCCTGGGCCGGCGTGAGCTGGTCCGGGAGCACCCGCTCGCCCTCGTAGCCCCCGCTGGAGAAGAGCGAGTCGAGCAAACCTCCCAGACGCTCCACGAGCTCCACGTTGCCCGCTGCGGAGTTCGTCCCCTCCGCCGGATCGCCGTCGAGCCGGTAGAGCTCGGCGGCACCCGACGAATCCACGATGAGCTTGTTCGAGCCATCGTAGATCGCGACCCGGCGGCGGCGGAATCGGTCCCCGAAGCGCTCCAGGTCGCGCAGCCGGCTGTAGTAGTTCTCCACGATGACGGGGTGGCTCCCCGGCGTGCGCGAGAAGGCGGACGCCAGCCCCGTGAGACCGGCCGCCTCGAGGTCCCTGGCG
Source organism: uncultured Planctomycetaceae bacterium (assembly GCA_964511565.1). GTDB lineage: Bacteria > Planctomycetota > UBA1135 > UBA1135 > Saltatorellus. The sequence continues at coordinate 1,548 of CAZEFP010000144.1, read as the reverse complement.
ATGAGCCCCGGGACGTCCACCGAGGACGCGCGCGTCTCGATCACCCGACCCTCGCGCTGTCCCGGCGACTTGACGAGGAGCGGCACCCGTACGAGGTCCTCGTAGACGTCCTTCGAGTGCTCGACGACCCCGTGGGCGCCGAACGCCTCACCGTGGTCGGAGGTGATGACCACCAGGGCGTCCTCGAGGAGGCCCCGCGCCTCCAGCCCGTCGAGCAGCCTCCCGACCTCGGCATCGAGCAGCGTGACGGCGTCCTGATGGAGCGCACGAACCGCGGTCCCCATGTCGCCCGCCGACTCCCCCTTCACCATCACACGATCGATGAGCTCGTCGAGGGCGGCGTGGCCGTCCCTCCCCGGCCGTCCGTGCGCGTAGGGGCGGTGGGCGTCCATGTAGTTCACGAACAGGAAGGCCGGTCGGTCTCCCCCGGCGCGCCCGTCCAGCCAGTCGAGCGCCCGCGCGGTGACCCCCGCGCCGCCCTCACGCCGCACGTCCCAGGACTGGAACCCCGCGTCGAGCCCGAGACCCGGCCGCAGGTAGACCGTGTTCGAGACCACGCCGTGGGTCGCGTAGCCCTCGTCCGCGAGCGCCTCGGCGAGGGTCCGGAATCGCGGGTGCAGCGCGAACACGTTGTCCCCCCGGTGGCCCTCCCCGGGAAGGAAGGTGTGTGCCCCGTGCTCGAAGGGGAAGAGGCCCGTGAACATGGATGCGTGGCTCGGCATCGTCCACGGGGCGGTCGAGCAGGCGGTCTCGTAGCGATCTGCGGTGGCGGCGAAGCGGTCGAGGCTCGGCGTCGCGCCCTCGGGGGCTCCCTGGACCGAGAGGTTGTCCGCCCGGACCGTGTCCAGCGAGATGAGCACCACCGTCGGCGGCGCGTCGGCGCTCCCCCCGCAGGCCGCGAGGCCGAGGGCAGCGAGGGAGGCGCGGAGGGCAGAGTTCATGGACCATCAAGAGGCTACGGGCCACGCGGGGCGGTGCGAGCAGCCAGCGGAGATTCCGCGCGACGCGAGGCCGCGGGCCAACCTCAGGGAGCCGGGTTCGTACACTGCCGCGGCGCCTCCCATGCGACTCCTGACGATCACCTCCGCCCTCGCCTGCTGGGCCCTCGCCCTCACCGGCTGCGGCGCCTCCGAGGATGGGACACGGGTGCTCGTCGTGGGATGGGACGGGGCCACCTTCGACCTCCTCGATCCGCTGGTGGACCGGGGCGAGCTCCCCCACCTCGCCGCGCTCCTCGAACGCGGGCAGAGCGCGACGCTGGAGTCCACGAAGATTCCGATCAGCAGCGCCGCGTGGCCGACCATCACCACCGGCGTCGGGCCCGGCGTCCACGGGGTCTATTCCTTCTTCCAGACCGAGCAGGGGAGCTACGACGTCCGCCTGGTCTCCGCCGAGGACGTGGCTGCGCCCCCGATCTGGCGCGTCCTCTCGGGGCGCGGCCAGCGGAGCCACGTCTGGGGAGTCCCGATCACCTACCCCCCCGAGCGCATCGACGGCACCCTGGTGGCCGGGATGCTGAGCCCCTTTGGCGCCCAGTACGCCCACCCT
>CAZEFP010000143.1:0-7557 GCA_964511565.1 uncultured Planctomycetaceae bacterium | reverse complement strand
CACGTCGCAGCTCGTGACCACGGACTCCATCAGCCTGCGCGAGTGCCCGATCGCGATGGAGACCGACTACCAGCTCTACCAGCTGTTCAACGACGTCAACGCGACCACCGCGTACCTGACGACGCTGCTGTCCTTCATCAGCGACCGCTACGAGTCCCAGGCCTCGACGATCCTGACCTTCCCCTACCTGCAGATCTACTCGAACCCGAACGACCCCTGGAGCACCCCCGAGAACGGCGGGAACTCCATCGACATGCTCAACGAGTTCGTGAACGCCTGGCAGGGCAACGTCCCCGGTGGCGCGACCCTCGGGCACATGATGAGCGGCGCCGGCCTCGGCGGCGGGGTGGCCTACCTCGACGTGCTCTGCAACAACGGGTTCAACTTCGGCGTCAGCGGCAACATCGCGGCCCAGGTGAACTTCCCCGTGGTGCAGCAGCCGTCCAACTGGGACTTCATCGTGGTCTCCCACGAGATCGGTCACAACTTCAGCTCGCCCCACACCCACGACTTCTGCCCGCCCCTCGACGAGTGCGCGCCCAACGGCTACTTCGGTAGCTGCCAGTCGTCGCAGGTGTGCTCGAACATGGGCACGATCATGAGCTACTGCCACCTGTGCAGCGGCGGCACCGGGAACATCACCACCTACTTCCACCCCGAGGCTGCGGCGCTGCTCAGGAGCGCATCGGAGGGCTGCAACCCCGCCATCTTCGAGGTGCAGGTCACCGCCCCCGAGGTCGTCTCCGACCTCTCTCCCACGCAGACCATGATCCAGGCGGTCGTCGGCTCCATCGGGTCCGCGACCATGAACTACCAGGTGACCGGGTCCTCGACCCCGACCCAGGTGCCCATGACCCCCATGGGCAGCGGCATCTTCGTCGCTGATATCCCGGCGGTCCAATGCGGCCTGACGGTTGAGTACTGGTTCGACATCGACATCGCTGGCGTCGGGGCGACCACGGCCCCCGCCGGCGCCCCGAACGAGTTCTACACCGCGGTCGGCGGTATCGAGACGGTGCTCTTCGCGGACGACTTCGAGACCAACCAGGGCTGGACCGAGGCGAACCTCGGCGCGAGCTCTGGGGACTGGGAGCGCGGTGTGCCCGTGAACGACCCCAACTGGTCCTACGACCCGGCCTCCGACTTCGACGGCTCCGGCAGCTGCTACCTGACCCAGAACCAGTCGGGCAACACGGACGTGGACAACGGCGCCGTCCAGCTGGTCTCCCCGGCCATCGACCTGAGCGTCCCTGGTTCGACCCTCAGCTACGCCTACTACCTGCGCCTGACCAACTCGAACGGCGTCGACCAGCTGCTCGTCGAGGCGAGCTCCGCCGGCGGCCCCTTCGCGGAGGTGACGCGCCACGACACCGACGGCGGCGCCGACTGGCGGACCGTGACCCTGACCCAGGCGGACTTCATCGCGGCCGGCGTGACCCCCGGGCCCCAGGTCCGCCTCCGGTTCACGGCCAATGATGACAACCCCCAGAGCATCGTCGAGGCCGGCCTCGACGCGCTCATGGTTCGCGCCATCGACTGCGGCGCGGTCGGGACGGTCTATTGCGATCCCGCCGCCCTGAACTCCACCGGGAGCCCGGCCACCATCTCGGCCGAAGGCAGCGAGCTGGTGGCCGACAACGACGTGACGCTCACCATCGAGTCCCTGCCCCCCAACACGGTGGGCTACTTCCTGACCTCGCAGACCCAGGGCTTCGTCGCCAACGCCGGCGGGAGCCAGGGCAACCTGTGCCTCGGTGGGAGCATCGGGCGCTACATCAGCTCGGTCCTCAGCTCCGGCGCCGCCGGGACCTACTCGCTCCAGCTGGACCTGACGGCCGTGCCCCAGCCCACCGGCTTCGTCGGGGTGACCGCGGGGGAGACCTGGAACTTCCAGTCCTGGTACCGGGATCAGCTCCTCGGCTTCCCCAGCTCGAACTTCACCGAGGCCATCGAGATCCTCTTCCAGTAAAGGACCGCCGGAGAACCATGCGGCTCGCAGCCCGCGTCCGCGGTCGCCCCAGGGCGCCCCGCGGACGCGGGCTCTCTCGTGCCGCCCCGCACGGCGGTGGAGCTCACCGCTCGCTCGCGTTGGAGCGGCCCTCGAAGGCCTCTCTCCAGTGCCGGCGGCAGAGGGACAGGTACGTCTCGTTCCCGCCGATCTGGACCTGCTCTCCCGTGGTCATCACGTTCCCCGCGCCGTCCTTCCGGATGACCATCGTCGCCTTGCGGCCGCAGTGGCAGATCGTCCGGATCTCGCGCATGGAGTCCGCCAGCGCGAGGAGCGCCGCGGAGCCGGGGAAGGGCTCCCCGCGGAAGTCCACCCGGAGGCCGTAGGTCATGATCGGGACGCCGAGGTCGTCCGCGGCGCGAGCCAGCTGCCAGACCTGCTCAGGCGTCAGGAACTGCGCCTCGTCGATGAGGACGCAGGCGATCGGGTCGCTTCCAAGGCGGGCCTCGATCTCCGTCCCGATCACCTCGAAGAGGTCCTCTCCCGGCCGATAGGTCCGCGCCTCGGTGTCGATCCCGATCCGGCTGGAGACGCGCCCGTCGCCGCCGCGGTCATCGAGGGCGGCCGTCATGACCAACGTCCCCATGCCGCGCTCGCGGTAGTTGTAGTCGGCCTGCAGGAGCACGGTCGACTTGCCCGCGTTCATCGTGGAGTAGTTGAAGTAGAGCTTTGCCATGGTCCCCGCTCAGTTCTCGAGCACTGCGTTGACGACCCCGTTGACCGTTGCCGCGAGCGCCGCCGCCGCGGCCGCCGCCTCGCCCGCGGCCCCCGGCTCCGACACCACCGCCCGTCCCTCGAAGCGCCGATCGATGAGGGCTCCGCCGCTGTCCTCGGCCAGGGCGATGAGGGTCACGCAGGCCGTCGGCTCGGCGCCCCCGGAGATCTCGAGCTGCACGAGCTCCACCTGGAGCCGAAGGGTCGAGGCCCGTTCCAGCGACCGCTGCCTGTAGAGGGCCTCCTCCAGCGCCCTCCGGGTGACCTGGGCGGGGTCCTCCGTCCAGCGGGAGTAGTCGTCGTAGCGGACCTCGTGGGCCGCCGTGCGCCTCATGAGCCGCTCCGTCACGGCTTCAGAGGCCGCCACGCGGCCGAGGCTGACGCTGCTGCGGCTCGCGGAGCCCGCGACCTCTGCGTCCGGCGCCATGGCTTCGGCAGGCGGGTTGAGATCGAGCCAGTGAATCGGCGGGGCGGGGGCGGGCTTGAGGTCCACACACGCGAGGGCGAGGAGCCCGAGCGGCGCGAGAATCCAGTGGGAGAGCTTCATGGTGGTCGTCGGTGGGGCTCAGCGCGCGCCCCCATCGGAGCGCCCTCGGAGCAGGACGCCCGGGTCTCGGTCGATCAGGCCGGCGAGCTCCTCGATCTTCTTCAGGGCCCGGCGGACCTCCGCGAGGGTCGCGGTCAGCTCGGCGCCCGTGGGCTCGTAGCTCCGCGCCAGCGCGCTCGTGGAATCGGCGGCCCCGCGGAGCGAGGCCGTGGTGGCCGCGAGGTCCGCGGCTCGCAGGACCTCCTCGGTGGACCGAAGCGCCTCACTCGCCGAGGCCACCAGGCCCCGGACGTCGACGAGCAGCGCCTGGAACTCCCCGGCGCCCTGCTCGACGACCCCCTCGGCCCCCGTGAGCCGGGTGAGGGCGCCGTCCAGGTCCCCGACGAAGGCGCGCAGCTCCTGAACCAGAGCCTCGGTCTCCCCCATCAGCTTCGTGGGGTCCGCGCGGTCGAGGGTGACGCTGAGGCTGTCCGCCGCCGACGAGATCGAGGTGGACAGGCGCTCCACGTCCATCTCGTTGAGCTTGCGGTCCACCGTCGCTGTGAGGCCGCGGAAGTCCGCGAGCGCCTTGGGGACCTCCTCCGCCAGACCTCGCAGCGCGTCCTCGAGTCCCTTCAGGGTCGAGGGAGTCGCGGGCACGAAACCGGGCGGCGGATCGAAGGGCACCTCGATCGTGGGCGCGGACTCGGGGAAGAAGTCCGCCTCGAGGAACTTGATCCCGGTGATGCCCTGGGACGCCATGGTGAAGCGCAGGTCCATGGGCACGTCGGGGAGCTCATCGTTGATCTGCGCGTCGCTGTCCAGCACGTTCAGAGAACGCATCGCCTCCAGCCGGAGGCTCGCGTGCACCTCCACCAGGCGGCGGTCCTGGGCGAGACGGATGTCGGTGACCTTGCCGATGGTGACCCCGCGCACCTTCACCGGCGCGCCGACCTCCAGGCCCTGGACCGACTCATCGAGGAACGTGACGCGCTCGATCGTCTCGGTGTTGAAGCGGTTGGCGCCCAGCCAGAAGAGCGTCGCCACGGCGGCCACCACGCCGCCGACGACGAAGGCGCCGACCTTCCACTCGTTCGACCGATTCACGCTCATGCGGTCACCTCGCCTGCCACCGACTCCCGATGGAAGAAGGCCCGCACCCGGGGGTCCGTGCTCTCGTCCCGGAGCACACGTGGATCGCCCTCCGCGATGATGCCGCGCGTGTCCCGGTCCAGGAGGAAGCAGCGCGTGCCGATGCGGTAGATGCTCTCGAGTTCGTGGGTCACGACGACGAGGGTCAGGCCGAGGGCCTGGTTGAGGGTCAGGAGGAGGTCATCGAGCTCGGAAGCGGTCACCGGGTCCAGCCCCGCCGACGGCTCGTCCAGGAAGAGCAGGTCGTTCTCGAGCGCGAGCGCGCGCGCGATCCCCGCCCGCTTGAGCATCCCGCCCGAGAGTTCAGAGGGTAGGCGATTGGCCGCCTGCTCCAGCCCGACCAGACGGAGCTTTCCGGCCACGATGCCGCCGATCGTCGCGTCATCCAGATCGGTCCACTGCTCGAGGGGCAGGGCCACGTTCTGGGCGATCGTCATGGAGCCGAAGAGCGCCCCCGCCTGGAAGCTGACGCCGAAGCGCGGCCGCTTGCCCTCGAGGAGGGCAGGGTCCCCCACGCCCTCCAGCTCGATGGAGCCGCCGAGGGGAGGCTGGAGCCCGATCATGGTCCGCAGCATCGTCGACTTGCCCGTCCCGGAGCCGCCGAGGACCAGGAAGACGTCCCCCCGCTCGACGTTGAAGTCCAGGTGCTCCATCAGCGGCTTCGTGTAGCCGATGGTCAGGTCCCTCGCCTCGATCAAGGCCATCAGTAGATCCCCCAGATGTTGAAGAAGACCGCGAAGAGCGCGTCGAGCAGCACCAGCCAGAAGAGCATGGAGACCACCGCCGCGGTCGTGGAGCGCCCGACGCCCTCGGCCCCGCCGCGGGCCGCGAGGCCACGCTCGCAGGCGATCCCGGCGATGAACACGCCGAACACCGAAGCCTTGAGCAGCCCGCCCAGGATGTCGGCGGGGACCAGGGCCTCCTGCGTGGACATGAGGAACTTGCGCAGGCCGATCTCGAGGGTCGAGGTGGCCACCAGCGCGCCGCTGAAGATGCCCACCAGGTCCCCCGCCAGCGTCAGGAGCGGGAGCACGAGCAGGAGCGCGAAGATGCGGGGGAAGACCAGGAACCGGTGCGGGCAGACGCCGAGGGTTCGGAGGGCGTCCACCTCCTCGGACACCTTCATGGTTCCGATCTCCGCGGCGATGGCGGCCCCGGATCGACCGGCCACCACGATCGCCGTCATGAGCGGCGCGAGCTCGCGGGTCAGGGAGAGGCTGACGAGGTCCGCCACGAAGGCGTCGGCGCCGAACTTCTGGAGCTGAATGGCAGCCTGGAAGGCGGTGATGAGCCCCATCAGCGAACCGATCACGCACACGATGGGCAGCCCGTCCGCCCCGTGCCGCTCCACCTGGCGCCCGACCGCCCCCCACTCGATGGAGGCCGGCCGCCGGAGGCCCGCCAGGAGCGCACCGGAGAGCTGGCCCACGAAGGCCAGCATGTTCCGCATCCGGGCGACCAGCTCGAGGGCGGCCTCGCCCACCTCGACGAGGAAGCCGTGGCGGCGCCGGGGCTCCTGCGCCTCCGGCGCGCCGTCGCGCCAGTAGAGGGCCACGATGGACGCCACGTCCTTCGCCGCTCCCTCGACCCGCGGCGGATCTCCGGAGGCGCACAGGGTGTCCGCGAGCACCGACGCGGCGGCCCCCTCCATGCGCTCGACTCCCCCGAGATCGAGCACCGCCACCGGTCCCTCGGCCAGGGCGCTCCGAAGCTCGGCCCTCAGGCGGGACGCGTCATCGAGGGCCAGGACCCCTTGGAGCCGGAGGGCCCGTTCCCCCTCCGGTGTCTGCAGGATCTCGGCGAGCGAGGTCATGGCGCCGATTGGAGCAGGGTGGCCACCCCTCGTCCACCTCCGCCTCGCGGCACTGGAGCGGCGCCCTCGATCGTTCCTCCGGCAGACCGTTGGCCCGTCGGCGACCGGCGCCGTGCCGCACGCGCTCCCTCAGGGACGCGAGGCCCTGATGACCGCGACCTGACCCGCGGCGGGGTCCGTGACGATCACGAGGTCACCCGACGCGACCACGTGACCCGCGGACTGCGCGCCGGTGAGCCAGCCGGCGAAGATCGGGGCCGAGGGATTGGACATGTCGAAGGCCGCGACGGCGCCTGGGCCCTCCAGCGCGGCCACGAGGTAGGGCACCCCTCCGGTCTCGCCCAGGCCGAGGGAGATCGGCCGCACGGCGCTCAGGGTCGCTGCGGCGCGCTGAGCCGCGGGGTCCAGCTCGGCCGCCCTGCCCACGAGGCGCTGCCCCGTGGCCCAGAGCTCCTGACCGTCAGCGTCCCGGATGCCAACCGACCGCGCGCCGAAGGCGAGCAGCGCGTTGGTGAGGCCATCGCCGTCCGGATCCGAACCCACCGTCGAGACCAGGAGGTCCCCCGCGTCGGCGGCCTGCTGGAGCTGAAGCGCCCCAGGGAACGTCAGCGTGTCCAGGTTGAGGTCACCGACCCGCACTCGCTCGTCGAAGCCAGCCCCAGCTCCCGGAGGCAGGACCCTGGCCATCCCGCCGTTGGCGAGGGCCACCCGGGTCTCACCTCGGTCCGAGAAGGTCAGCAGGTCCAGGGGTTGAACCAGCCCCTGCACCGGAAGCGACTTGGGGTCGAAGGGGCCCGCGACGCTCGACGCGTCGAGGCCCTCCGGCGTCAGCTCCACGATCGCGAAGGCCGTCGCCGGTCCGCCGACGCCCGAGAGCACACCGCTCCCAGGAGCTGCGGCTGCCGCGTCGAGCCTCGCGCCGTTGTCGAAGGTCACGACCAGTCGATCCCCGAGGGCGGCGAGGCCGCTCGCGCGGCCGCTGCCCCCAAGCCCCGCCTCCGAGAGGTCGGCCCGCAGCACCTTCGCCACCGGGATCACCGGGACCTGCAGCCCGCCGAGCTGGTCCGGGGGGGTGCTCTCGAGCTGGGCCGAGACGGCCGCGTAGTCCGCGGGGGAAAGGCTCTGGAGGTTGGTCGCGACGGACAGGTCGAGGGCGTAGACGCCTCGGAATCCCTCAGGATCGGCCGCGACCTCGAGGAGAGCGAGCCCTCCGAAGGCCGGGCCGCTCGCGACGCACAGCCCCTCGACGGCGTGGTCCGGCGCGTCGAGGACGAGGGCGTACTCGGCCACGGGGGTCCCGGTGGCGCCGTCCACCTGCAGCAACCGGATCACCGCCGACGAGGA